>DASWQG010000156.1:0-4905 GCA_036403775.1 Luteimonas sp. | reverse complement strand
GGGCGTCCGCCCAGGCGGGCGCGGCGGCCGCCGCGACGGCCACCGCCCCGACAGCCGCGGCGTCCGTCGCGCCCGCAAGGGACGTTCCGGCCGCCCAGGCGCCCGCGGCGCCCGCGCAGCCCTCCGGGCCCGGGCTGGTGCAGCTGTCCCCCGTCCGCTCCGGCCAGGAGCTGTACGCGGAAAACCGCGACCTGACCGTCGTGGCCGCCGTCGGCGCCGGCGCCGAGGTCATCGCCGACGGCTCGATCCACATCTACGGCGCGTTGCGCGGCCGCGCGCTCGCCGGCGCCCAGGGCAACGACAGGGCCCGCATCTTCTGCCGCGAATTCCATGCCGAGCTGGTCGCCGTCGCCGGCCACTACAAGGTGCTCGACGAGCTTCCGAGGGAACTGCGCGGCAAGCCCGTGCAGGTCTGGCTGGACGGCGGGCAGTTGCGCGTCGATCCCATGGAATAGACTGCCCGACCATAACCGCCATCCACATGCGTCGCCTGGAGAATCCCTTTGGCTGAAATCATCGTAGTCACGTCCGGCAAGGGCGGCGTCGGCAAGACCACCACCAGCGCCAGCCTCGCCTGCGGCCTCGCCCGCCACGGCAAGAAGGTCGCGGTCATCGACTTCGACGTCGGCCTGCGCAACCTCGACCTGATCATGGGTTGCGAGCGCCGCGTGGTGTACGACTTCGTCAACGTGATCCAGGGCGAGGCCTCGCTGAAGCAGGCGCTGATCAAGGACAAGCGCTACGACAACCTGTTCGTGCTCGCCGCCTCGCAGACCCGCGACAAGGACGCGCTGACCAAGGAAGGCGTGGAGAAGGTGCTCAAGGACCTGGCCGAGGACGGCTTCGACTACATCGTCTGCGACTCCCCGGCCGGCATCGAGAAGGGCGCGTTCCTGGCGATGTACTTCGCCGACCAGGCCGTGGTCGTGGTCAACCCCGAAGTCTCCAGCGTGCGCGACTCCGACCGCATCCTCGGCCTGCTGGCGTCGAAGACGCGCCGCGCCGAGAACGGCGAGCGCGTGGCCGAGCACCTGCTGCTGACCCGCTACAACCCCGCGCGCGTGGACGGCGGCGAGATGCTGTCGGTGGGCGACGTGGAGGAGGTCCTCGGCCTGAAGACCATCGGCGTCATCCCCGAATCCGGCGACGTGCTCAACGCCTCCAACAAGGGAGAACCTGTCATCCTCGACCTCGAATCGCCGGCCGGCCAGGCCTACGACGACGCCGTGGCCCGCCTGATGGGCGAGCAACGGCCGATGCGCTTCACCCAGATGGAAAAGAAGGGCTTCTTCAGCAAGCTCTTCGGGGGCTGAGGCATGGGCATGTTCGATTTCCTCAAGGCGAAGAAGAACACCGCCTCGATCGCCAAGGACCGCCTGCGCATCATCATCGCGCAGGAGCGCAGCACCCACGGCGGCCCCGACTACCTGCCGCTGCTCCGCCGCGAGCTGCTGGAAGTGATCCGCAAGTACGTCAACGTGGACGTCGAGGCGGTGAAGGTCGACCTGGTCAAGGACGGCGAGCACGACGTCCTCGACATCTCGGTGTCGCTGCCCGATGGACGCGCCGCGACCGCCTGAGGTCCTGCGGCTCGGGGACATCGCGCTTGGACCCGTGGTCGCGCTGCTCGCGCGCTACGGGCTGCGGCTGGACATGGTCGCCGACGGCGCGCCCATCCCGGGCAGCTACTGGGGCGAACCCGAGGCCGGGCTGGTCGGCGCCACCGTCTTCGCCCGCGCCGACACGCCGGTGCATTCGCTGCTGCACGAGGCGGCCCACCTCATCGTCGCGCCGGCCGAGCGCCGCGCCACCCTGCACACCGACGCCAGCGATTCGATCGAGGAGGAGGACGCCGTATGCGTCCTGCAGTCGCTGCTCGGCGACGCGCTCCCCGGCGTCGGCGCGGCCCGCGTCCTGGCCGACATGGACGCCTGGGGCTACACCTTCCGGCTCGGCTCGGCCGCCGCCTACGTCGAACGCGACGCCGACGAGGCCTGGGCCTGGCTGCAGCGCGCCGGCCTCGTGACCGGCGCCCGCCTCCTCGTGTAGCCTCGCCCTTTCCCGCACCATCGAGGACCGCGCCATGAAGCCCTGGCCCCTGAAGCCGACCCTGCTCGCGATCTCGATCGCCGCCGCCGCCACCCTTTCGATCGGCGCCTGCAAGCGCTCGCCCACGCCCGGCGAGTCCGCGCCCGCCGCCGCCACCGCGCCCGCGGACGAGACCGCCGACCAGTTCATCGCCCGCGTCAACCAGGAGATGCGCGACAGCTACGAGGAACTCAGTTCCGCGCAGTGGATCTCCTCGACCTACATCAACGGCGACAGCGAGCTGGTGGCGGCGAAGGCCAACGAGCGCTGGCTGACCCGCCTCAACGGCTGGATCGAGCAGGCGCGACGCTTCGAGGGCAAGCCGATGTCGGCCGAGACCGCGCGGGCGATGACGCTGCTGAAGCTGATGACCGCGATGCCGGCGCCGCGCGATCCCGCCAGGCTCGCCGAGCTGACCCGGATCGCCACCAAGATGGAAGGCATGTACGGCGCGGGCAAGTACTGCACCGATCCCGCCGACGAGAAGTCCTGCCGCCAGCTCGGAGAGCTCGAGGACGTGCTGCGCAGCAACCGCGACTACGACGCGCAGCTCGACGCCTGGCGCGGCTGGCACACCATCTCCACGCCGATGCGCGAGGACTACGTGCGCTTCGTGCAGCTGGTCAACGAAGGCGCCAAGGACATGGGCTTCGCCGACGCGGGCGAGCTGTGGCGCGCGGGCTACGACATGCCGCCGGCGCAGATCGCGGCCGAGACCGACCGCCTGTGGACCCAGGTCAAGCCGCTGTACGAGCAGCTGCACTGCTACACGCGCACGCGCCTGGAAGCGACGTACGGCGTGGAGAAGGGCCAGGTCGCCGGCGGCATGCTGCCCGCGCACCTGATGGGCAACATGTGGCAGCAGGACTGGGGCAACCTCTGGGACCTGCTGCAGCCCTACCAGGAGGCCGGCGGGCTGGACATCACCGGCGCGCTGCAGCGCGAGTTCCAGCAGGACTACACGGCGATGCTGGCCAGGCACGCCGGCGTGCCCTCGCCGGCCGAGCTGGTCGAGGTGGAACGGGAGGCGCAGCTGGCGACGGCGAAGGACATGGCCGGCCGCGCGCAGGACTTCTACGTCTCGCTGGGCATGCCCAAGCTCCCGGACAGCTATTGGGAGAACAGCCTGTTCGTCAAGCCGCGCGACCGCGACGTGGTCTGCCACGCCAGCGCGTGGGACATGGACATGGCCGGCGACGTGCGCACCAAGATGTGCATCAAGCCGAACGAGGAGGACTTCACCACCCTCTACCACGAGCTCGGCCACGTCTATTACTACCTGGCCTACAACAAGCTGCCGCCGATCTTCCAGGCCGGCGCCAACGACGGCTTCCACGAGGCCATCGGCGACACCATCGTGCTGTCGATGACGCCGAAGTACCTGGAGTCCATCGGCCTGGTGGACGCCCAGCAGCAGACGCGGGAGGCGCTGATCAATGCGCAGATGCGCATGGCGCTGGCGAAGGTCGCGTTCCTGCCGTTCGGGCTGATGATCGACCGCTGGCGCTGGGGCGTGTTCGACGGTTCGATCAAGCCCGGCCAGTACAACGAGGCGTGGTGGGACCTGAAGGCGAAGTACCAGGGCGTGGCCCCGGTCTCGGCGCGCGGGGAGGAGTTCTTCGACCCGGGCGCGAAGTACCACGTGCCGGGGAACACGCCGTACACGCGCTACTTCCTCGCCCACGTGCTGCAGTTCCAGTTCTACAAGTCGCTGTGCGACGCCGCCGGCTGGAAGGGCCCGCTGTACGAGTGCAGCTTCTACGGCAACCGCAAGGCGGGCGACCTCTACGAGGCGATGCTCGCGCGCGGGTCCAGCCAGCCCTGGCAGAAGACCCTCAAGGAGCTCACCGGCAAGGAGCAGATGGACGCCTCGGCGGTGCTGGAGTACTTCGCACCGCTGCAGGAATGGCTGCAGCAGCAGAACGCCGGCCGCAACTGCGGCTGGAACCCGGACGGGACCACCCCGGCCGGCACCACCACCACCCGAGGCAACGACAAGGAAACCAAGCAGCAATGACGAAGCATCGCCTTGCCGGCATGTTGGCCGGTTTCGCCCTCGCGCTGGGCCTGGCCTCCGCGCCGGCGCAGGCCCAATCCAGTTCGGGCAACCTCACCGGCCAGGGCGTCGCCGGGGAGACCATCGTGGTGGACGGCCCCGACAACGGCTTCCACCGCGAGATCACGCTGGAGAAGGACGGGAAATTCACCATCCGCAGGATCCCCACCGGGACCTACACGGTGGTGCGGGTGCCGGCCGACGGCGGCGACCCGCGCGCGCAGACGATCTACGTGCAAGTGGGAAGCACCGCGCGCGTGATGTGAACGGAAGCGAAACGGCGGGCCCCGACCTGCGCGGGGCCTGACCGAAGTCACTTCACGCACCCTTCACACGGGACTACGCTGCGGGTTCCCCCACCAGCAAGTGCAGGTCCATGACACTGAATCTCCGCACCATCGCCGCCACCGCCGCCCTCGTGCTGGGCACCAGCGGCCTCGCCCAGGCGCAGTCCACCTCGGGCAACATCCAGGGCGTCGCCGCCGCCGGCGACACGATCGTCGTCCAGGGCGTGGGCAGCGGCTTCAACCGCGAGCTCGCGATCCCCGAGGATGGCAAGTACAGCATGCGCCGCCTCCCGACCGGCAAGTACCTGGTGATCCAGAAGCATGCCGACGGCAGCGCCGAGGCGCCGAAGCCGGTCGAGATCCATGCCGGCGTGACCGTGCGCGTCAACTGAGCCACCGCCTCCCGCGGTGCCTGGAAGGCCGGCGGAAACGCCGGCCTTCTTGCATACTGGCCCGATGATCCAGGCCCTGCCC
>DASWQG010000155.1:0-2721 GCA_036403775.1 Luteimonas sp. | reverse complement strand
TATGCTACCGGTTCCCAGGCAGCACGCGCCCCCCGATGAAAGCAAACGCCCCCACCGTCCTCGCCCCCGGCCCGCTGGTGCTGGCCGTCCTGATCCTGCTGGCCGCGCTGTCCCGGCTGCTGCCGCACCCGCCGAACTTCTCGCCGGTCGAGGCGATCGCGCTGTTCGGCGGCGCCTGCTTCGCCTCCCGCGCCTGGGCGTTCGCGGTGCCGATGCTGGCGCTGCTGGCCTCCGACCTGGTGATGGCGGCCGTGATCGGCGACAGCTATGCCGGCTACCTCGGCAGCATGAGCTTCTGGTCGGTGTACGCATGCATCGCGCTGACCACGCTGATGGGCCTGCGGCTGCGCGGCAGGGCCGGCGGCGCGCGCCTGCTCGGCTACTCGCTCGCCGGTTCGGTGCTGTTCTTCCTGGTGACCAACCTGGCCGCGTGGATCGCCTCGCCCTTCTATCCGCAGACCGCGGCGGGCCTCGCCGCGGCCTACGTCGCCGGCGTCCCGTTCTTCCAGTGGACGGTGCTTGGCACGCTCGCCTACGTGGCGATCCTGTTCGGCGGCTTCGCCCTGCTGCGCCGCCGACTGCCGGTGCTGGCCGCGCAGACGGCCTGAGCCCGCATGGGCAACCGGCTGTCGAAGATCTACACGCGCACCGGCGACGACGGCAGCACCGGGCTGGGCGACGGCACCCGGGTGGCCAAGGATTCGGCCCGGGTCACCGCCTACGGCACGGTCGACGAGGCGAATTCCGCGATCGGCGTGCTGCTCGCGGCGCAGGTGCCCGAGCCGATCCGCGAGCTCCTGACCCGCATCCAGCACCAGCTGTTCGACCTGGGCGGCGAGCTGTGCATCCCCGGGCACGCCGCGATCCAGGACGCCGACGTCGACGCGCTGGAGCAGGCACTCGACGCGCACAACGCCGACCTGCCATCGCTGAAGGAGTTCATCCTCCCCGGCGGCGGCGAGGCGGCGGCACGCTGCCACCTGGCACGCACCATCGTCCGCCGCGCCGAGCGCGAGACCGTCACCCTCTCGCGCCTGGAGACGGTGCGCCCACAACCGGTGCGCTATCTGAACCGCCTGTCGGACCTGCTGTTCGTGCTGTCGCGCGTGCTCGCGAGGGCCAGCGGCGCCGGCGAAGTGACCTGGAACCACGAGCGCCGCTGAGGAACCCCATGCGCAAAGCCCTCCGAGTGCTGCCCCTGCCGGTCTGCATCGCGCTTTCGCTAGGCGCTTCGCCGGCCGCGCACGCGGCCGAGGACCGCCCCGCGGACTGGCGCCTGTGCCCGGTGCAGGACGCGATCCCCGCCTTCCCGGATGCGCAGCCGGCGACCCACCTGTCCAGCGAGGAACGCGCCGACCAGCCCACCGACATCGAGGGCGACGAGGTCAGCGGCCCGGAATCGAACCGGCGCATCACCGGCAACGTGGCGCTGCGCCGCGGCGACCAGTTCCTCGGCACCGACCAGCTCACCTTCGACACCGGGACGGGCCACTACATCGCCACCGGCAGCGTCCGCTACCAGGATTCCGGCATGCGCCTGGTCGCCGACGAGGCCGAAGGCAACCAGGGCGACGACAGCCACGACATCCGCAACGTGCGCTACCAGCTCGTGTCCCGGCGCGGCAACGGCGGCGCCGAGCACATCGAGCTGCAGGGCTCGTTCGGCTCGCTGTACGGCGCCACCTATTCGACCTGCCCGCCCGAGGATCGCAGCTGGGAGCTGCGCGCTCAACGCATCGACGTGGACACCGAAGAGGGCATGGGCGTGGCGCACAACGCCGTGCTGCGCATCGGCAAGGTGCCGGTGCTGTACGTGCCCTGGTTCCCGTTCCCGGTGGACGACCGGCGCCGTACGGGCCTGCTGTACCCGGGCATCGGCTCCTCCGGCCGGAACGGATTCGATTACCGCCAGCCGATCTACCTCAACCTGGCGCCGAACTACGACATGACGCTGACGCCGCGGTTCATGTCCAACCGGGGCGTGCAGCTGGGCACGCAGTTCCGCTACCTGCTCGACAGCGGTCGCGGCAATCTCGAATTCAGCTACCTCCCCTCGGACGACCTGACCGACCGCGAGCGCGAACAGGAAACCGCCGAGTTCATCGAACGGGGTTACCCGCTGGCCAACCGCCGCGGCGACGACCGCACCCGCTTCCACTTCGACGGCCGCCAGGACCTGTTCGCGGGCTGGGAAGCGCGCGCGAACCTGAACTGGATCAGCGATCCGCGCGTGCTCGAGGACTTCAGCAACAACGTGGACGGCCTCGCGCCGTACTCGCTGATCAGCCGGCTCGGCATCTATGGCGACGGACGCTGGTGGAATGCCGGCATCGCCGCGGACCACAACGAGCTGGCCGACTACACGCTGCGCGAGACCGCGCTGCCCCACGACCGCCTGCCGCGCGCCTGGCTCGACTGGGAGCAGCCGCTCACGCCGTGGTTCCGCGCCGGCGTCAACGCCGAGGCGGTGCGCTTCCATCACGCCGCCGAGCCGGGCGGCAGCCGCATCGACCTCAAGCCCTACGCCAGCATGCCGCTGCAGGGCGCGAGCTGGTTCCTGACGCCCAAGCTGTCCTGGCGCTACACCAGCTACCGGCTCGACGACGCCCTGGCGGCGCGGCTGGGCGACGACGCCCCGACCCGCAGCCTGCCGATCGCCTCGCTGGACGGCGGCCTGTTCTTCGACCGCGAGACGCGGATCGGCGGGGAAGCCTTCCTGCA
>DASWQG010000154.1:0-4098 GCA_036403775.1 Luteimonas sp. | reverse complement strand
GGGAGTGGCGATGCCCCCGGCGACGAGTCAAAGCGCTCTCGAGGAGCCGGGGGCACCGCCGCTTCCGGTACCGTCCTCCCAGGATCCCAAATACCAGCGCTTGTGGAAGGCCCTCGGCCACGACCCCACAGGTATGGATGCCCTCGTCTCACGGACCGGATTGACGGCCGCCGAACTGTCCTCCATGCTCCTGCTCATGGAGCTGGATGGATTCGTGGCGGTGCAACACGGCCGCTATTCCCGCAAGCGCTGACCGGCAGAGGGAAATGAAAGAGAGCATCCTGGACGTCCTGCTGTACCTGTTCGAGCATTACTTCACGGACGACGCCGCTCCGCCTCCCGCCGGGACCGGCTTCCTGGACCGGGACCAGCTCGCCAACGGCCCCCTCCTCGACGAACTGGCCCAGGCCGGCTTCAGCCCGGCCGAGATCCACAAGGCCTTCGACTGGCTCGGCGCGCTGGCCGCGCAGCGGCCCGCCGCGGGCCCGGCCCGCGCCAACGGACCCATCCGGGTGTTCTTCGGCCCGGAGCTGGACAAGCTGGACGTGGAGTCCCGCGGCTTCCTGATGTTCCTGGAGCAGCATGGCGTGCTCGACGCCGACCAGCGCGAGCTGGTGCTGGACCGGGCGCTGGCGCTGGACCAGGACGAGCTGGACCTGGACGACCTGAAATGGGTCGTGCTGATGGTCCTGTTCAACCAGCCCGGGTCCGAGGCGGCCTACGCCTGGATGGAGACCCAGATGTTCCTGGACGAGCCCGAGCCGGTCCACTAGGGGCTGGCCGGGGGGCCCCCGCCAGGGGGGTCGGGTTTTTCCGCTTGACCCTTCGCCCGTTCCCCGTTTACCTATAAATAAGGAATCGCCCGGGGCAGCCGCCCCGGGCGTTGCCATCTCACGCGTCCGGACGACCCCATGGCCAAGCACCTCCTCATCGTCGAGTCGCCCGCCAAGGCCAAGACGATCAACAAGTACCTCGGCAAGGACTACACGGTCCTGGCCTCGTACGGCCATGTGCGCGACCTCGTGCCCAAGGAGGGCGCGGTGGACCCGGCGCACGGGTTCGCGATGCGCTACGACCTGATCGAGAAGAACGAGCGCCACGTGGACGCGATTGCCAAGGCGGCGAAGACGGCCGACGCCCTCTACCTGGCGACCGACCCGGACCGCGAGGGCGAGGCGATCAGCTGGCACATCGCCGAGATCCTGCGCGAGCGCGGCCTGCTCGAGGGCAAGCCGCTGCACCGCGTGGTGTTCACCGAGATCACCCCGCGCGCGATCCGCGAGGCCATCGACAAGCCGCGCAGCATCGCCAGCGACCTGGTGGACGCGCAGCAGGCGCGCCGCGCGCTCGATTACCTGGTCGGCTTCAACCTGTCGCCGGTGCTGTGGCGCAAGGTGCAGCGCGGTCTGTCCGCCGGCCGCGTGCAGTCGCCGGCGCTGCGCATGATCGTCGAGCGCGAGGAGGAGATCGAGGCGTTCCGGGCGCGCGAGTACTGGACCATCGAGGCCGAGTGCGCGCACGCGCAGCAGCCGTTCACCGCCAAGCTGGTGAAGCTTGACGGCAGGAAGTTCGAGCAGTTCACCGTCACCGACGGCGACAGCGCCGAGGGCGCGCGCGAGCGCATCGTCCGCGCCGCGGGCGGCGCGCTGCATGTCACCGACGTCGCCACCAAGGAGCGCAAGCGCCGGCCCTCGCCGCCGTTCACCACCTCGACCCTGCAGCAGGAGGCCGCGCGCAAGCTCGGCTTCACCACCAAGCGCACGATGCAGGTGGCGCAGAAGCTGTACGAGGGCGTCAACATCGGCGAGGAAGGCACCGTCGGCCTGATCAGCTACATGCGTACCGACTCGGTGCACCTGTCGGGCGAAGCGCTGTCCGAGATCCGCGACGTCATCGCGCGCGACTTCGGCACCGCCTCGCTGCCGGACAAGCCGAACTTCTACACGACCAAGTCGAAGAACGCGCAGGAGGCGCACGAGGCGGTGCGCCCGACCTCGGCGCTGCGCACGCCCGCCCAGGTCGCCCGCTTCCTCTCCGACGACGAGCGCCGGCTGTACGAGCTGGTCTGGAAGCGCGCGGTCGCCTCGCAGATGATCCCCGCCACGCTCAACACCGTGTCGGTGGACCTGGCCGCCGGCAGCGAGCACGGTTTCCGCGCCAGCGGCACCACGGTGGTCGTGCCGGGCTTCCTCGCGGTGTACGAGGAAGGCAAGGACACCAAGGGCAAGGAGGACGAGGACGAGGGCCGCAAGCTGCCGGCGATGAAGCCAGGCGACCGCGTGCCGCTGGACCGCATCCACGCCGACCAGCATTTCACCCAGCCGCCGCCGCGCTTCACCGAGGCGGCGCTGGTCAAGGCGCTGGAGGAATACGGCATCGGCCGTCCGTCCACCTACGCCTCGATCATCCAGACGCTGCTGTTCCGCAAGTACGTGGAGATGGAGAGCCGCAGCTTCCGCCCGACCGACGTCGGCCGCGCGGTCTCCAACTTCCTCAGCGCGCACTTCACCCGTTACGTGGACTACGACTTCACCGCGAAGCTGGAGGACGAGCTCGACGCCGTCTCCCGCGGCGAGGAGGAGTGGGTGCCGCTGATGGAGCGGTTCTGGGGCCCCTTCAAGGAGCTGGTCGAGGACAAGACCGAGAGCGTCGACCGCAGCGAGGCCACCGGCGCGCGCGAGCTCGGCACCGACCCGAAGAGCGGCAAGCCGGTGAGCGTGCGCCTGGGCCGCTACGGGCCGTACGCGCAGATCGGCACCGCCGACGACGAGGAGAAGCCGACCTTCGCCTCGCTGCGCCCCGGCCAGAGCATGCACACGATTTCGCTCGAGGACGCGGTGGAGCTGTTCAAGCTCCCGCGCAAGCTCGGCGCCTCCAACGGCGAGGAGGTCAGCGTCGGCATCGGCCGTTTCGGCCCGTTCGCCAAGCGCGGCAGCACCTACGCCTCGCTGAAGAAGGAGGACGATCCGTACACGATCGACCTCGATCGCGCCGTGGCGCTGATCGAGGAGAAGGAGGAGATCGCGCGCAACCGGATCATCAAGTCGTTCGACGGCAGCGACATCCAGGTGCTCAACGGCCGCTTCGGCCCGTACATCAGCGATGGCAAGCTCAACGGCCGCATCCCCAAGGACCGCGAGCCGGCTTCGCTGACGCTGGAGGAAGTGACGAAGCTGCTGGAGGAGACCGGCAAGCCGATGCGCGGCCGCTTCGGCAGGAAGGCCGCCGCGAAGAAGGCGCCGGCGAAGAAAGCCGCGGTGAAGGAGGCGCCTGCGAAGAAGGCCGCGAAGAAGGCGGCGAAGAAGACGGCGAAGAAGGCGACGAAAAAGGCCGCGAAGAAGACCGCGAAGAAAGCCTCGAAGACCACCGCGAAGAAGACGCCCGCGAAGCAGGCCGCGAGGCCGGAAGCAGGCTGAGCGTGGCGGCCGCGCGACTCGCGATGGACGCGGCGGTGGCGCGACTGCGCGCCGGCGGCGTCATCGCCTATCCCACCGAGGGCGTGTGGGGGCTGGGCTGCGATCCCTTCGACGAGGCCGCCGTGCGCCGCCTGCTGGCGTTGAAGCGGCGCGCCGTGGACAAGGGCGTGATCCTGGTCGGCGCGGACGCGGCGCAGTTCGAGGGACTCGCCGACTGGAACGCGTTGCCACGGGCGCGCGTGGACGAGATCCGCGCCAGCTGGCCTGGTCCGCACACCTGGATCGTGCCGGCGACGGCCCGGGTCCCGCGCTGGATCACCGGCGACCACGACGGGGTTGCCTTGCGCGCGAGCGCGCATCCGGTGGTCGCCGCGCTGTGCGGCGCCTTCGGCGGCGCGATCGTCTCGACCAGCGCGAACACGGCCGGCGCGCCCGCGCCGCGCCGCTTCGAAGCCCTGGAGCCGTCGATCCGCGACGCGGTGGACGGCTGCGTCGAGGGCGAGACCGGCGGCCGTGAGGGCCCAAGCGACATCCGCGACGCGCGCAGCGGCGCGCTCCTGCGCTGACGGCCTGAATCGCGGCAAACCCCGTGGCCCGGCGCGCTTGGCCCCACGCCGGCCAGGGCGCAAGAATGCTCCCCATGCGCCACCTGTCCACCCTGTCCCTGGCCGCGCTCGCCACG
>DASWQG010000153.1:0-1670 GCA_036403775.1 Luteimonas sp. | reverse complement strand
ACGCGAATGATCGCCTTTCGTGACTTCGCCCTGCGCCGGGGCGAACGCCTCCTGCTGTCCAGCGTCGACCTGGCCCTGCACGCGGGCTGGCGGGTCGGCGTGGTCGGCCGCAACGGCACCGGACAGTCGTCGTTGTTCGCGGCGCTGATGGGGCAGCTGGAGCCGGACAAGGGCGACCTTGACCTGCCCGGCAAGGCCCGCATCGCCTGGGTCGCCCAGGAGACGCCGCACCTGCCGGACCCGGCGCTGGACTTCGTGATGTCGGGTGACGCTGCGCTGCATGCCGCCGTGCGCGTGGAGCGCGAAGCCATGGCGCGCGAGGACTGGGAAGCGGTGGCCGAGGCGCACCATCGCCTCGCCGAGCTCAACGGCTACGACGCCGACGCCCGCGCGGCGCGGCTGCTGCACGGGCTCGGCTTCCCGACCGCCACGCACGACAAGCCGGTATCCGACTTCTCCGGCGGCTGGCGCGTGCGCCTGAACGTCGCGCGCGCACTGATGACGCCCAGCGACCTGCTGCTGCTCGACGAGCCGACCAACCACCTCGACCTCGACGCGGTCGTCTGGCTCGAGGACTGGCTCAAGCGCTACGACGGGACGCTGCTGGTGATCTCGCACGACCGCGAGTTCCTCGACAACGTCACCACCCACATCCTGCACCTGCACGAGGGCACGGCGAAGCTGTACGCCGGCAACTACACCGCGTTCGAGCGCCAGCGCGCCGAGCACCTGCGCCAGCAGCAGATCGCGTTCGAGAAGGAACAGGCCGAGCGTGCGCACCTGCAGAGCTTCATCGACCGCTTCAAGGCCAAGGCGAGCAAGGCGCGGCAGGCGCAGAGCCGCATGAAGCGCCTGGCGAAACTGGCGGGGACCGAGGCGGTCCGCGTCGAGCGCGGCGTCAGCATCCGCCTGCCCGAGCCGGCGAAGCTGCCGAATTCGTTGTTGCGCCTGTCCCACGCCGACTGCGGCTATGGGCGGGAGGCCGTGATCCTGCGCGATGTGCGCTTCGGCCTGGAGGCGGGCGACCGCATCGGCCTGCTCGGCGTCAACGGCGCGGGCAAGTCCACGCTGGTGAAGACGCTGGTCGGGGAATTGCCCTTGCTGGCCGGCGAGCGCGTCGCGCACCCGGACCTGCGCATCGGGTACTTCGCCCAGCACACGGTGGACACGCTGGTGCCCGGCACCTCGCCGATCGACCACCTGCGCGAACTGGCGCCGGCCGGCAGCACCCAGGATTTCCGCAACTTCCTCGGGCAGTGGCAGTTCCCCGGCGACCGTGCCTTCGAGGCGATCGACACCTTCAGCGGCGGCGAGAAGGCGCGCCTGGCCCTCGCGCTGCTGGCCTGGAACAAGCCGAACCTGCTGCTGCTCGACGAGCCCACCAACCACCTCGACCTGGAGATGCGCGAGGCGCTGGCCGAGGCGCTGAGCGATTTCGAGGGCGCCATCGTCATGGTCAGCCACGACCGCCACCTGATCGGCCTGGTCAGCGACACCTACTGGCGCGTGCACGACGGCGTGGTCGAGGCGTTCGACGGCGACCTCGACGACTACGCGGCGTGGCTGCGCTCGCGCCCCTCGGCCGAGGCCTCGCACCAGAAGGCCGCGGAGCCCCGGGCGCCGGCGGCCGCCAGGGCGCCGTCGCCGGCGCCGCGCAAGGCCGCGACCCG
>DASWQG010000152.1:0-2063 GCA_036403775.1 Luteimonas sp. | reverse complement strand
GGCCGGCGCCTTCGCCGCCGGTGCGGCCGCCGCGGCCGCCGCCGCGACGCTGCTCCTCCGCCGCGCGCTGCTCGCGCGCCTCGCGGAAGATCTCGCCGACGCTCTCGCCGTCCTCGTCGGGCACGCGCTCGCGCGGCGCGCGCGGTAGCGCGACCAGCAGTTCCGGCGGCACCGGCTCGACCGGGATCTTCTGCTCGATGTAGGCCTCGATGTCCGGCAGCGAGATCGCGTAGCGCTCGCAGGCGAAGCTGATCGCGTCGCCCTCGGCGCCCAGGCGCGCGGTGCGGCCGATGCGATGGACGTAGTCCTCGGCGTCGAACGGCAGGTCGTAGTTGTAGACGTACTGGACGCCGTCGATGTGCAGGCCGCGCGCGGCGACGTCGGTGGCGACGAGGATCTCCAGCTGCCCGGCCTGGAACTTCTTCAGCAGCGACTCGCGCTTCTTCTGCGGCACGTCGCCGGACAGCACGCCGACCCGGTAGCCGGCGCGTTCCAGCGCGCGGGCCACGCGCTCGACGAAGGCCTTGGTGTTGACGAACACCATGGTCCGCGCGCCCTCGCTGCGCGAGAGCAGGCCCAGCAGCAGCGGCAGCTTCTCGTCGTCGGCCGGCAGGTACATGCGCTGGCGGACCTTGGCGTTGGTGATGTATTCGCTTTCCACCACCACCTTCTCGGGCTCGTTCATGTGCTCGTAGGCGAGCTCGAGCACGCGGTGGCTCAGGGTGGCGGAGAACAGCAGCGTCTGCCGCTCGGTGCGCGCCGGCATGCGACGGAGCAGGAAGCGGATGTCCTTGATGAAGCCGAGGTCGAACATGCGGTCCGCCTCGTCGAGCACGCACACCTCGCAGGCGTGCAGGCTGACCACCTTGTGCTGCTTGACGTAGTCGATCAGGCGGCCCGGGGTGGCGATGATCACGTCGGCGCCGGCCTGCAGCTGCGCGCGCTGCTTGTCGTAGTCCACGCCGCCGTAGACCAGGGCGAACTTCAGGCCCAGGTCGGAGGCGAACTTCATCGCGTCCTTGTGGATCTGGATCGCCAGCTCGCGCGTCGGCGCCAGGATCAGCGCGCGCGGGTCCTCGGGATTGCGCTCGGCCAGCGCCGGCCGCGTCAGCAGGCGGTTGACCACGGTCACCAGGAAGGCGAGCGTCTTGCCGGTGCCGGTCTGGGCCTGGCCGGCGACGTCGCGCCCGGCGGTGGTGATCGGCAGGGTCAGCGCCTGGATCGGCGTGCAGCGGGTGAAGCCGGCGCCCTCGAGCCCGGACAGCAGGTCCGGATGCAGGTCGAAGGACGCGAAGGCGATATCGGTAAGGGGCTTGTCGCTCATGCGGGGAAGGCTGGTTTCCGTCGTGTCGGGGGAGGTCGCGCCGGGGCGCGCTTGCGTGTGCGGCGCCGGCGACGCAGACTGCCGGTCGGGGCCCGGGGAAGCGCGGCGCGCTTGAGTCCGCCGGGCCGGACACCAATCAAAGCAGCCCAGTCTATCAGCAGTCACCCCCGGCCCGGGCGGGCCTCCACCCAGCCCCGGTGCCGCCGCATTGCCAGGAGCCTCCATGAACGACACCGTGATCCACGCCACCGACGCCGATTTCGACAGCGCCGTCCTGCAGTCCGACCAGCCGGTGCTGGTGGATTTCTGGGCCCAGTGGTGCGGACCGTGCAAGATGATCGCGCCGGCGCTGGACCAGCTCGCGACCGAGTACGCGGGCAAGGCCAAGGTGGTGAAGGTGGACATCGACCAGAACCGCAACACCGCCATGAAGTACCACGTGCGCTCGATCCCGATGCTGCTGCTGTTCAAGGACGGCCAGGTCCAGGCCACCCAGATCGGCGCGGTGGGCAAGGCCCAGCTGAGCCAGATGATCGAAAAGGCGCTCTGATCGTTCCTGAACCGGCCCGGCGCGCGCGCTTGCCGCCGGCCGGGCACGGTGCTAGCGTTGGCTGACCGGCACCGCACGCGGGCCCCTCGTGGGACCCGGCCGCCGCGACCGCCGCACCCCTTCTCCTGCTTCCTTCCCAGTCCGCCCGGGTCCGGGCGCTCGCATCCGAGCGAGGACTTCGCACTTGTC
>DASWQG010000151.1:0-2061 GCA_036403775.1 Luteimonas sp. | reverse complement strand
GTGAGCGACGTCGGCCCCGTCGGCGAATGGCACCAGAAGATCCTGGACCAGGTGGTCGAGGTCAACGAGACGGTGATGGACCACTACCTGGACCTGGGCGAAGGCGGCCTGTCGCCGGACGAACTGCACGCGGCGTTCGAGCAGTGCCTGCGCGAAGGCCACCTGGTACCGGTGTGCTTCGCCTCGGCCAAGGCCAACGTCGGCGTGCGGAAGCTGCTGGACGTGGCGGAACGCCTGTTCCCGCATCCCGGAGAAGCCAATCCCGCGCCATTCGTGAAGGGCGAGGGCGAAGGCGCGCAACCGATCGTCGCCAGTCCCGATCCGAGGGCGCACGTGATCGCGCACGTCTTCAAGATCGCCAACGACCCGTTCGTCGGCAAGCTCGGCGTGTTCCGCGTGCACCAGGGCACCGTGCGCAAGGATTCGCAGCTGTTCGTCGGCGACGGGCGCAAGCCGTTCAAGGTCGCGCACCTGTTCAAGCTGCGCGGCAAGGAACACGTCGAGGTCGACCAGGCCGTGCCTGGCGACATCGCGGCGGTGGCCAAGATCGAGGACCTGCACTACGACGCCGTGCTGCACGACAGCCACGACGAGGACGCGATCCGGCTGGCGCCGATGGCCTTCCCGCGGCCGATGTTCGGCCTGGCGGTGGAGGCGGCCAGCAAGGGCCAGGAGCAGAAGCTCGCCGGCGCCCTGCACAAGCTGGCCGAGGAGGACCCGGCGGTCGTCGTCGAGCACAACGCCGAGCTCAACGAGACCGTGCTGCGCGGCCTGTCCGACCTGCACCTGCGGGTGCTGCTGGAACGGCTCAAGGACCGCTACGGAGTGGAGGTCAGGACCCATCCGCCGCGGATCGCCTTCCGCGAAACCATCAGCGCCCCGGCCGAGGGGCACCATCGCCACAAGAAGCAGACCGGCGGCGCCGGCCAGTTTGGCGAGGTCTACCTGCGCATCGAGCCGCTGCGTCGCGGCGCGGGGTTCGAATTCGCCGACGAGGTCAAGGGCGGCGTGATCCCCGGGCAGTTCATCCCCGCGGTCGAGAAGGGCGTGCGCCAGGTGATGGCGAGCGGCGCGATCGCGGGGTATCCGCTGCAGGACGTGCGCGTGACCGTGTACGACGGCAAGTACCACAGCGTGGACAGCAAGGAGGTCGCGTTCGTCGCGGCCGGGAAGAAGGCGTTCCTGGACGCGATCGCCAAGGCCGGCCCGCTGGTGCTGGAGCCGATCGTGGACCTGGAGGTGTCGGCCCCGGAGCAGCACATGGGCGACATCTCCGGCGGCCTGGCCTCCAAGCGCGCGCGCATCAACGGCACCGATTCGCAGCGCGGCGGCGAGATCGTGGTCAAGGCGCAGGTGCCCCTCTCGGAGCTGGAAGGCTATGCCGCCGAACTCAAGTCGGTGACCGCGGGCCGGGGGCGTTATTCCTTGGATTTCAGCCACTACGAACCGGTTCCTGCGCAGGTGCAGCAGAAGATGGTGGAGGCCTTCAAGCCCCGCCACGACGAGGACTGATCGGCGTCGGTCGCGAAAACCCGCGAAAAAAGCCCGTTCCGGTACTTGGCGGCGGCACGGACTTGCCCTACATTCCCCCTGCCGAGGGGAATTCCAGGCAAAGAATCCAGATCACTCCGACCTCAACACAGGGAACACGGGACACATATGGCGAAGAAGAAGGCGACCACGAAGAAGGCTGCTCCGAAGAAGGCCGCTGCCAAGCCGGCCGCGCCGAAGCCGATCAAGGAGGCCATGAGCAAGTCCGGCCTGGTGTCGTACATCTCCGAGCAGACCGGCGTCGCCTCGCGCGATGTGCGCGCGGTGATGGGCGCGCTGGAAGGCGCGGTGCACGGCTCGATCAGCAAGAAGGGCGCGGGCACCTTCACCCTCCCCGGCCTGCTGAAGATCACCGCCGTCAACGTGCCGGCCAAGCCGAAGCGCAAGGGCATCAACCCCTTCACCAAGGAAGAGCAGTGGTTCGCCGCCAAGCCCGCCTCGGTCAAGGTCAAGGTGCGCCCGCTGAAGAAGCTCAAGGACGCCGCGGCCTGAGTCGCACCCCGGGCCCGC
>DASWQG010000150.1:0-1588 GCA_036403775.1 Luteimonas sp. | reverse complement strand
CGGCGAAGCGCCAGCGGGTGGTGCTGGTCCGGGAGATGCTGATCGCGCTGGGCGTGCTGATGGCCTTCCTGTGGGGCGGCCGCTACGCGCTGGAACTGATGCACCTGCGCCAGGAGTCGGTGTCCATCGCCGGCGGCATCGTCCTGTTCCTGATCGGCCTGCGGATGATCTTCCCGCCGCCGGAGGGGCTGATGGGCGAACTGCCCGGCGGGGAGCCCTTCATCGTGCCGATGGCCATCCCCCTGGTGGCCGGGCCCTCGGGCATGGCCGCGGTCATGCTCATGGGCAGCCAGGAGCCCGGCCGGATGGGCGACTGGAGCCTGGCCCTGCTGATCGCCTGGGCGGCCACGGCGGCGATCCTGTTCTCGGCCACCTACCTGTACAAGTGGCTCGGGATGCGGGTCCTGACCGCCCTCGAGCGCTTGATGGGCATGGTGATCGTGGCGATCTCGGTGCAGATGTTCCTGGACGGGGTGGCCGCCTACCTGCGCCTGGCGGGCTAGGGTCCGGGACGCCGGGAAGGGGGGCGGGGCCTGACGACGGGGGTGTCATCGGCGTGTCATCGTCCGCCGCCAGCATGTTAAACTGGCGTTATCCCACGAGCCGTCGTCCGTCACCGCGCGTTTGCACGTCGTGTGCCCGCGCGCCTTCATCCAGTCCCGAGGAACCAGAGATGACCCACCGCACCAGCGTCCGGCTGTCGAAGCTGTCGCTCGCCCTTGTCGCCGCCCTTGCCGCGGCCCCCGTGTTCGCGCAAAGCACCTCCGCCGGCGTCGCCGGACAGGTCACCGGCGCGGACGGGCAGCCGGTCGCCGGCGCCGACGTCACCATCACCCACATCGAGTCGGGCACGACGAGCCGCGTGACGACGGACGCCAACGGCCGCTACAACGCCCGCGGCCTGCGCGTCGGCGGCCCGTACACGATCACGGTGACCAAGGCCGGTGCGGGCACCGACACCGAGACCAACGTCTACCTGTCGCTGAACCAGGTCAGCACGATCGACGCCGCGCTCAACGCCGACATCACCACGCTGCAGTCGGTGGCCGTGGTCGGCACCGCCGGCGCCGACGTGTTCAGCTCGGACAACAAGGGCCTGGGCACCTCGGTCGACGGCCGCGAACTGCAGCTGACCCCGCAGGGCAACCGCTCGCTCGACGACATCGCCCGCCTCGACCCGCGCATCCAGGTCATCGACGCCGGCGACGGCTCGATCTCGGTGGCCGGCGTCAACAACCGCTACAACAACATCTCCGTCGACGGCATGTCGCAGGGCGATCCCTTCGGCCTGAACGCCAACGGCATGCCCTACATCGGCACCCCGATCTCGGTGGACACCATCGCCGCGTACGACCTGAAGGTCGCCGACTACGACGTCGGTTCCGACACCGTCGGCGCCACGGTCAACGCGGTCACCAAGTCCGGCACCAACGAGTTCCACGGTTCGGTCTACGGCGCGATGCGCGACGCCGACTGGATGGGCGAGCTCGAGGGCGAGGACTACGCCGGCTTCGACACCGACCGCACCTGGGGCGCGACCCTGGGCGGCCCGATCGTCAAGGACAAGCTGTTCTTCTTCGCCTCCTAC
>DASWQG010000149.1:0-3512 GCA_036403775.1 Luteimonas sp. | reverse complement strand
GGGCTGCGGCGCGGGCGTATTGCGGCGATCGTCGCGGCGCTGTTCGTCACGGCGCGGTTCGTCGCGGCGCTCGTTGCGGTTGCGGCCGCCGCGCTCGCGGCGCTGGTTGCGGTCGCCGCGCTCCTTGCGCTCGCCGCGATCGCCGCGGTCCTGGCGCTCGCCACGGCCGCGCGCGTCCTGCGGCTTCTTCGCCGGCTCGGGCAGGGTGGGCTCGCCGGAGCCGAAGAACCCGAGGATGCGATCCCACAGGCCGATGCCCCTGGCCTGGGTGCGGAACGGCGCCGGCGACGGCGCGGCCGGGACCGGCATCGGCTCGACTTCCTCGCGCGGCTCGCGCACCGGCGCGGGCTGCGACGGACGCACGTTGGTGACCGCCGGCTGGGCCGGGATGTTGAGGTTGGCCTTGGACAGGGCGATCGTCGCCAGCTTGCGCGGCGTGCCGCGCTGGTAGCTCGGGCGGCCGGTCTCCTCGCCGAGCTCGTTCTCGCGGATGCGCGTGACCTCGTAATGCGGCGTGTGCAGCTGGTCGTCGGCGACGATCACGATCGGCGCATCGTGCCGCTTCTCGATCTCCGCCAGCGCGCGGCGCTTCTCGTTGAGCAGGTAGTTGGCGATCTCCACCGGGGCCTGCACCAGCACCTGCCCGGTGTTGTCCTTCATCGCGTGCTCTTCCGCCAGGCGGATGATCGCCAGCGCCAGCGACTCGACGCTGCGCATGCGGCCATGGCCCTCGCAGCGCGGGCACACCACCTGGGTGGATTCGCCCAGGCTCGGGCGCAGGCGCTGGCGCGACATCTCCAGCAGGCCGAAGCGCGAGATGCGGCCGACCTGCACGCGGGCGCGGTCGGAGCGCAGCGCGTGCTGCAGCCGGTTCTCGACCTCGCGCTGGTGCTTGTTCGAGGACATGTCGATGAAGTCGATCACCACCAGTCCGCCGAGGTCGCGCAGGCGCATCTGGCGGGCGACTTCCTCGGCCGCCTCCAGGTTGGTGTTGAACGCGGTCTCCTCGATGTCGCCGCCCTTGGTGGCGCGCGCGGAGTTCACGTCCACCGCGGTCAGCGCCTCGGTCTGGTCGATCACCAGCGCGCCGCCGGAGGGCAGGCGCACCTCGCGCTCGTAGGCGTTCTCGATCTGCGACTCGATCTGGAAGCGGTTGAACAGCGGGACGTCGTCGGTGTAGTGCTTGAGCTTGCGCAGGTTGTGCGGCATCACCTGCTGCACGAACTCGCGGGCCTCCTCGTACATCTCCGGCGTGTCCACCAGGATCTCGCCGATGTCCGGGCGCATGTAGTCGCGCAGGGCGCGGATGATCAGCCGCGACTCCTGGTAGATCAGGAACGGCGCCGGCTTGCTCAGCGCGGCCTCGGCCACGGCCTTCCACACGCCCAGCAGGTAGTCCAGGTCCCACTGCAGCTCTTCCGCGTCGCGGCCGACGCCGGCGGTGCGGATGATCACGCCCATGTCGTCGGGGATCTGCAGCGCGTCCATCGCGCGCTTGAGCTCGGCGCGGTCCTCGCCCTCGATCCGGCGCGAGACGCCGCCGGCGGTCGGGGAGTTGGGCATCAGCACCATGTAGCGGCCGGCCAGCGAGATGAACGGGGTCAGCGCGGCGCCCTTGTTGCCGCGCTCTTCCTTGTCCACCTGGACGACGACTTCCTGGCCCTCGCGCAACAGTTCCTTCAGCCCGGCCTTGTTCGGGTCGACGCCGGCCTGGAAGTAGTCGCGGGAGATTTCCTTGAGCGGGAGGAAGCCGTGGCGCTCGCCGCCGTACTCGACGAAGGCGGCCTCGAGCGAGGGTTCGAGCCGGGTGATGCGGCCCTTGTAGATGTTGGACTTCTTCTGTTCCTTCGACGGCTGCTCGATGTCGATGTCGTACAGCGTCTGGCCATCGACGATCGCGACACGCAGTTCTTCCGCCTGCGTCGCGTTGATGAGCATTCTCTTCATTGTGGCGTTCCTCGCGCGCTTTGCCGCGCGACGACGCCGTGGGCGTTTCGCCTCTGGATACCGCGGCCCCGCTGCGCCAAGGCTGCGGCGGGGCCTTCGAGTGTTCCAGCGCTACGACACCACGGCGGGCCGCGGGAGCGCTTGTGTCCTGTCTTGTCGTGGGCCGGCGTCGCGCCGCTGCCCGGGTCCGGGGACGTGGGCGTGGCGCAACGCGCGGGTCATGTTCAGCGCCGGCGTCTGACGCGCCGGGCGATGGCCGGGCCTGCCGGCGAGCCGCTAACATGGCCGCCCCGGGGGCGGTGGTCGCGCGCTGCGGCCGGGATTCGCGGAAGGCCGGCTTTCGGCCGGGGTAACTTCCTGCGAAATCAAACCCTTATCTCGCCCGGCGAGTGTAGCAGATCAAGGCGGGGCGATGGCTGGTTCTGGCAAGGATGGTTCCGACAACCCTGGCAACGGCCGCAGCGGCGGCGCCCACACCGTCCGGGTCCCGGAGGACCGCGGCGGCCAGCGGCTGGACAATTTCCTGCTCGGCCAGCTCAAGGGGGCGCCGCGGAGCCTGGTCTACAAGCTGGTCCGGTCCGGCCAGGTCCGGGTGAACGGCGGCCGTGCCAAGGCCGAGCGCAAGCTCGAGCCGGGCGACGAGGTGCGGATCCCGCCGGTCAAGCTGGAGCCCGCGGCGGAGCGGGGCACCCCGGCCCGGGGCCTGCTGGACGCGATGGCGGCCAGCATCGTCTTCGAGGACGCCCGCCTGCTCGCGATCAACAAGCCCTCCGGCGTGGCCAGCCACGGCGGCAGCGGCATCTCCTTCGGCGTGATCGAGACCCTGCGTGCCCTGCGGCCGCGCGAGTCGCTGGAGCTGGTGCACCGGCTGGACCGCGACACCTCGGGACTGATGGTCGTGGCGAAGAAGCGGTCGGCGCTGGCGGAGCTGCAGAAGCTGCTGCGCGAGGACCACGCCGGCGGCATCGAGAAGCGCTACCTGGCGCTGCTGGTCGGGCGGATGCCCGACGGGGTGATGAGCGTGGACGCGCCGCTGCACGTGGGCCTGCGCCAGGGCGGCGAGCGCCACGTGCAGGTCTCGCCGCAGGGCAAGGCGTCGCTGAGCCACTTCCGGGTGCTGGAGCGGCGCGGCGGGCATTCCTATTGCGAGGTGCGCATCGCGACCGGCCGCACCCACCAGATCCGCGTGCACGCGCGGCACATCGGCCACCCGGTTGCCGGCGACGACAAGTACGGCAACCCCGAGGCCAACAAGCGCCTGCGCGACCAGGCCGGCCTGCGCCGCCTGTTCCTGCACGCCGCCAGCCTCGAATTCTCCCTCGACGCCGGCAAGACGCCTTATCTCTTGACCGCACCGCTTCCCGAAGACCTCACCACGGTCCTGGACAGCCTTGGCTGAATTGATTTCTGCCACGGATGAACACGGATGGACACGGATAGAGCTTTATCTATTGTTCTGCCCTATCCGTGTTTATCCGTGTGATCCGTGGCAAGAAATGCTTTTACCCGTAAAGGGCTGAGGCGCGGGCGGCGCAGATGAAGTCGTTCTCGGAGAGGCCGCCGAC
>DASWQG010000148.1:0-3389 GCA_036403775.1 Luteimonas sp. | reverse complement strand
TGGAAATGGCAATCGCATCAGTATAGCGGCGTTCAGACTCCCAACCCAACGGTGCTGCACCGTGTGCGCCTTGCCGCGCCGACGCGCGACGCCCACCCACGCATCCGGAAGCCACCATGACCTCTGGCGGATTCAGCTTGCCGGGGCGGGTGATATACCTATCTACAACACCAACAAACGAGCCGCCCCCATGACTCCCCAGACCGACCTCCGCCGTGGCCGTTCGCTGCGCCTGGCGCCCCTCCTGCTGTGCCTGGTCGTCCCGGGCGTGCTGGCGCTGGGCGCCTGCGGCAAGGGTCCCGGGAAGGGCGGCGAGGCCGCCGAAGCGGCCAAGGCGCCCGAGGCCGTGCCGGTGGAAGTCGCCGCCGTGGCCCGGCGTCCGATCGCCGCCAGCTACACCGGCACCGCGCCGCTGGAAGCCCGCGGGGAATCGCAGGTGGTCGCCAAGACCTCCGGCGTCGCGCTGCAGGTCTACGCCGAGGAAGGCCAGTTCGTCGACGCCGGGCAGGTGCTGGTGAAGCTCGACTCGGCGCGCGCGCAGCTGCAGGCCGCGCAGAGCGCCGCGCAGGTGCGCAAGCTGCAGGCGAACTACGCGCGCGCGCTCAAGCTCGCCGAGCAGTCCCTGATCAGCGCCAACGACCTCGACCAGCTCAAGTACGACCTGGAGAACGCGCGCGCCGCCAACCGCCTCGCCAACCTCGAGGTGTCCTATGCCAACGTGCGCGCCCCGATCTCGGGCGTGATCGCGCAGCGCTCGATCAAGGCGGGCAACTTCGTGCAGATCAACACGCCGATCTTCCGCATCGTGGACGCCGGCCGCCTTGAGGCGACGCTCAACGTGCCCGAGCGCGAGGTCGCCTCGCTCAAGCCGGGCATGCAGGTGCGGCTGCAGGTGGACGCCCTGCCGGGCCGCGATTTCACCGGCACCATCGACCGCATCGCCCCGGTGGTGGATGCGGGCAGCGGCACCTTCCGCGTGATCACCGCGTTCGAGAACGGCGGGGTGCTCCAGCCGGGCATGTTCGGCCGCTTCCGCATCGAGCACGACCAGCGCACCGACGCGCTGGTGATGCCGCGCACCGCGCTGCTCGAGGACGAGGGCGCCGCGGCGGTCTTCGCCGTGCGCGACAACAAGGCCGTGCGCGTGCCGGTGACCCTGGGCTACACCGACGGGCAGTGGGTCGAGGTGACCAAGGGCCTGAAGGCGGGCGAGCAGGTCGTCACCGCGGGCAAGGTCGCGCTGCGCGAAGGCAGCGCGGTGCAGGTGGTCGGCGGTGCCGCGGCCGGCGAGGCCGCGAAACAGGTCGCCGCCAACGGCAACGGCGCGGCGACGCCGTCCGCCAATTCCGCCCGCTGAGCCGACGAGGGCCGACCCCGTGCAGCAAGATCCCGGACACACCCGCTCGGCCGGACTGGTCGAGTTCTCCACCCGCCGCCGCGTCACGGTGGCGATGGCGACCATCACCTTCCTGCTGTTCGGCCTGATCGCGCTGTCGAGCCTGAAGGTCAACCTGCTGCCCGACCTCAGCTACCCGACGCTGACGGTGCGCACGGAATACACCGGCGCGGCGCCGTCGGAGATCGAGACCCTGATCACCGAGCCGGTCGAGGAGGCCGTCGGCGTGGTCAAGGGGCTGCGCAAGCTGAAGTCGATCTCGCGCACCGGGCAGAGCGACGTCGTGCTCGAGTTCGCCTGGGGCACGGACATGGACAAGGCCAGCCTCGAGGTCCGCGACAAGATGGAGGCGCTGTCGCTGCCGCTGGAGGCGGAGCCGCCGGTGCTGTTGCGCTTCAATCCGTCCACCGCGCCGATCATGCGCCTGGTGCTCTCGGCCAAGGGCGCGCAGGCCGCCGACTCGCTGGGCGAGCTGACGCGCCTGCGCCGCTACGCCGACGAGGACCTGAAGAAGAAGCTGGAGCCGGTCGAGGGCGTCGCCGCGGTCAAGGTCGGCGGCGGCCTGGAGGACGAGATCCAGGTGGCGATCGACCAGCAGAAGCTGGCGCAGCTCGGCGTGCCGATCGACACCGTGATCCAGCGCCTGCAGCAGGAGAACATCAACATTTCCGGCGGCCGGCTGGAGGAAGGCTCGCGCCGCTACCTCGTGCGCACGGTCAACCAGTTCGCCAGCGTCGACGAGATCCGCGAGATGCTGGTCACCACCCGCACCGTCGGCGCGGGCGGCAACGCCGCCGCGGAGGAAGTGGCGCGCGTGGCCGCCGCCTCGGGCGATGCCGCGGTGATGGCCGCGGCGATGGGCGCCAGCAGCGGCGGCAGCAACGCGCCGGCCAACGGCATGCCGGTGCGGCTGAAGGACGTCGCCACGATCACCCAGGGCTACAAGGAGCGCGAGGCGATCATCCGCCTGGGCGGCCACGAGGCGGTGGAGCTGGCGATCTACAAGGAAGGCGACGCCAACACCGTCGCCACCGCCGACGCGATCGAGGCGCAGCTCGCCGCGATCCGCGCGCAGGTGCCGGCGGACGTCGAACTGACCGTGGTCGAGGACCAGTCGCAGTTCATCCGCCACGCGATCAGCGACGTGAAGATCGACGCGGTCATCGGCGGCCTGCTGGCGATCCTGGTGATCTTCCTGTTCCTGCGCGACGGCTGGAGCACCTTCGTGGTGTCGCTGTCGCTGCCGGTCTCGATCATCACCACGTTCTTCTTCATGGACCAGCTCGACCTGAGCCTCAACGTGATGTCGCTCGGCGGCCTCGCGCTGGCCACGGGGCTCGTGGTGGACGACTCGATCGTGGTGCTGGAGTCGATCGCGAAGGCGCGCGAGCGCGGGCTCGGCATCGTCCAGGCGGCGGTCGCCGGCACGCGCGAGGTGAGCATGGCGGTGGTCGCGTCGACGCTGACGACGATCGCGGTGTTCCTGCCGCTGGTGTTCGTCGAGGGCATCGCCGGCCAGCTGTTCCGCGACCAGGCGCTGACCGTGGCGATCGCGATCGCGGTCTCGCTGCTGGTGTCCATGACCCTGATCCCGATGCTGTCCTCGCTCAAGGGCAAGGCGCCGCTGGCGTTCCCCGAGGAGGCGCCGCATCCGCGCTGGGAGCCGAAGCGCGCGTGGCAGAAGCCGGTGGCGCTCGGCGGCCGCGGCGTCGGCGCCGGCGTGCGCGGCCTGGTGTTCGGCATCGCCTGGGGCTTCGTCCGCCTGTGGCGCGGCGTCGTGGCCGTCGTCGGCCCGGTGATGCGCAAGGCCAGCGACCTGGCGATGGCGCCCTACGGCCGCGCCGAGCGTGCCTACCTGCGCGTGCTGCCGGCAGCGCTGGCCAGCCCTGGACGCGTGCTCGGCATCGCGGCGGCGGCCTTCGCGCTGACGCTGCTGGTGGTGCCGATGCTCGGCGCCGACCTGATTCCGCAGCTGGCGCAGGATCGCTTCGAG
>DASWQG010000147.1:0-6745 GCA_036403775.1 Luteimonas sp. | reverse complement strand
GTCCTCGCCGAGCGGGATGCCATCGCCGCCAACCTCACCGCCCTCGATGGCCGCCTGCGGACCCTCACGACCGATGAGAACGACGAAGAAAGCCGCTGATCGCTGCCATTTTGGCGAAAATACCCGGTTTTCTTGCGATTTTGCCCGTTTTCGCGTAACATCGACGGTCTCTCCACCCCCCACCAAGGAGACCCATGGCCCGCAAGCCCAACCAAGCCGTCGCCGCCAACAGCCTGAGCCACCAGGCCATTGCCGAGGACATCGCCGCCTTCCGCAAGCGCGGTGGCCGCATCGAAGTGCTCGGCGACACGCCGCTGCGCAAGGTCGCCCCCGCCGCGTTCCGCTCGAGCACCAAGGCGCAGAAGACCGCCGCGGCGCCCGCCGCGAAGCCGAAGGCCGCCAAGACCGCGAAGGCGAAGAAGAAAGCCTGATCCGCGCCACCGGGATCGCGCAGCGAAATCGCGGCCACGAGGCCGCGATTTTCGTTTGCGGGGCCGATGCTGCAGCGCCGCGAGCGGCGACGCGGGCCTTGCCGCATAGTCGCGGCCCCGGCGCCCACGGCGCCACAAGGAGGTCCCGCCATGTTGCGCAGCACGCTCGCCCTCGCCGTGACCCTCACCCTCGCCCTGCCCGTGCCGGCGCAGGACGCCCCGCAGATGACGCCCGAACAGGAAGCGGCGATGCAGGCCTACATCGCCGCCGGCACGCCCGGGGAGCAGCACGCCGGGCGCGCCACCGCCGTGGGCGAGTACGACGTCGCCGTCCGCAACTGGGACGCACCCGGCGCCACGCCCACCGACGAGAAGGCGACCGCGAAACGCAGCATGATCCTCGACGGCCGCGTGCTGGTCGAACAGTTCCAGGGATCCATGCACGGCATGCCCTTCACGGGGCACGGGATGGTCGGCTACGACAACGTCACCGGCAAATGGTGGCAGACCTGGAACGACAGCATGTCCACCGGGGTGATGCTGTCGCATGGCGACTGCGACGAGCAGGGAAGTTGCACCTTCGAAGGCAGCTGGAACGACCCGGTGACCGGCAAGGCGCAGCCGGCACGCTTCACCAGCCGCTGGTCCGACGACGACACCGAGCACTTCGAGATGTTCGGCCCCGGCCCCGACGGCGCCGAGTACAAGATGATGGAGATGACCTACAAGCGCCGCTGAGCGTAGGGTGTGCAGGCGATGCTCCTGCTCATCCTCGCCTACCTGGGTGGCGTGCTGACGATCGCCAGCCCGTGCATCCTGCCGGTGCTGCCGTTCGTGTTCGCGCGCGCGGACCGTCCGTTCACGCGCAGCGGCCTGCCGATGCTGGTCGGCATGGCGCTGACCTTCGCCGCGGTCGCGACGCTGGCCGCGGTCGGCGGCCACTGGGTCCTGCAGCTCAACCAGTGGGGCCGCGGCCTCGCGCTCGTCGTGCTGGCGGTGCTGGGCCTGTCGCTGCTGTGGCCGCCGCTGGCCGACTGGCTGGCACGGCCCTTCGTCGCCGCGGGCAGCCGGCTGTCGCGACGCGACAGCGGCGAAGGCTCGCCCTGGTCCGCGTTGCTGCTCGGCGTCGCCACCGGCCTGCTCTGGGCGCCCTGCGCCGGCCCGATCCTGGGCCTGATCCTCACCGCCGCGGCGCTCAAGGGCGCCAACTTCGCGACCACGCTCCTGCTGCTGGTGTTCGCCGCCGGCGCGGCGACCTCGCTGGCGCTGGCGCTGCTCGTCGGCGGCCGCGCGTTCGCGGCGATGAAGCGCTCGCTGGGCGCGGGCGAATGGCTGCGTCGCATCCTCGGCGTGCTGGTGCTGGCGGGCGTCGCCGCGATCGCGCTCGGCCTGGACACCGGCCTGCTGACGCGCTTGTCGCTGGCCAGCACGGCCAAACTCGAACAGCGCCTGCTGGATGCGACCACGCCCGATGCGCGGCCGCCCTCGGCGCCGCCGCAGGCCGGCGTGCCGCTGCCGGTGGAAGGCAGGCTGCCGCCGCTCGCGGGCGCCACCGGCTGGTTCAACGGGTCGCCGCTCACGCGAGAGGCCCTGCGCGGCAAGGTCGTGCTGGTCGATTTCTGGACCTACTCCTGCATCAACTGCCTGCGCGCCCTGCCCTACGTGCAGGGCTGGTCGGACAAGTACCGCGCGCACGGCCTGGTCGTGCTCGGCGTGCACACGCCCGAGTTCGCGTTCGAGCGCGACCCGGGCAACGTGCGCAAGGCGATCGCCTCGCTCGGCATCACCTACCCGGTGGCGATGGACAACGACTACGCGATCTGGCGCGCGTTCGACAACCGCTACTGGCCGGCCCACTACTTCATCGACGGCCAGGGCCGGATCCGCTACCACCATTTCGGCGAAGGCGAGTACGCGCGCAGCGAGGACGTGATCCGGGCGCTGCTGGAGGAGAACGGCGCGCGCGGGCTGCCCGGCGGCTACGTCGACAACCGCCGCGGCGGCGCGGCGGCGCCGCCGTCGGGCGACTGGCGGATCACGCCCGAGACCTACCTCGGCTACGCGCGCGCCAGCGACGTCGCCGGTCGCATCGCGCCGGGCGCGGCCGCGGCGTACGACGCGCCCGCGTCGTTGCGCCTGCACCAGTGGGCACTCGACGGCCAATGGAAGGTCGAGCCCGAGTACGCGCAGGTGCTGCGCGCGGGCGGCCGGCTGCAGTTGCGCTTCCGCGCGCGTGACCTGCACCTGGTGCTGGCGCCCGGCGAGGACGGCCAGCCCGTGCGCTTCCGCGTCACGCTCGACGGCAAGGCGCCCGGCGACGCCGCCGGCAGCGACATCGACGCGCAGGGCGCCGGCACCATCACCGCGGACCGCCTCTACCAGCTGGTGCGCCAGCCCGGCGGCGCGGCCGAACGCCTGTTCGAGATCACCTTCCTGGATCCCGGCGCGCGCGCCTACGCGTTCACTTCGGGCTGAGCGTCGCCGGTGCCGCGCCCGCAAGCCGCAGGAAGCGCGCGGCGTTGTCGTGGAAGATCGCGCGCTTCTGCGCGGCGTCGAGGAACGGCGCGCTGTCCACGCCCTCCACCGCGAGCGTGATCGATTCGGGCCAGACCATCTGGTCCGATCCGAACATCAGGCGATCGCCAAGCCCGGCCGTCATCAGGGCCTGCAGGTAATCGTGGAATTCCTGCCGCGGGATGATCCAGTTGATCACCGAGACGTCCGCATGCACCTGCGGGTACATGTACAGCAGGGCCTTGGTTTCGGCCAGGAACGGCCAGCCGGCGTGCAACAGCCAGACGCGGAGTTTGGGATGCCGCTTGAGCATGGGCTCCAGCGCGAGCGGGTTGCCGAGGCCGATCCGGAAGTCCGGGCAGCAGCCGTAGGCGGTCCCGGGCGGCGCAAGCCCGGTGTGCAGGCCGACCGGGATGTCGAACTCCTCGGCCAGCGCGAGATAGGGCTCGAACCACGCCTCGCTCGGATCCAGGCCGTGGTATTGCGCGCCGATTTCGCCGAGCACCTTCAACTCGCCGCTGGCGAAGGCCTCGCGCAGGACCCCGGGCGGAGGCAGCGGCGTGCGGCCGTCGTCCAGGAAGGCGCCCGCCCAGATCGCGTCGCCACCGGCCTGGCGCATGCTCGCCATGTACGCATCCGGGCCGCTGACCAGGCCGAGCACGATGCCGTGCCGGCGCATGCGCTCCAGCGTCAACCGCTCGCGCTCGGCGTCGGTCTCGGCCGTGGTGGGCGCGCCGGTCGCCGGATTCGGCGCCCCGGGGGCCGCCTGGCCGACGTGCAGGTGCACGTCGATGATGGGACCGTCGTAGGACTGGGCGAGCACGGGCGCACTCGCCAGCGCCAGCAGGAACGGGATGAGCAGGCGCATGGGCGGGGCTCCGGTCGGATTGGGCGGACTCACGATCCGGAGGCTAACGGATTGGCGTCGTCTGGGCGGCCAGGCCGCCTGACGCAGGTCAATGCCTGCGGGGCCCGCGGCTGCGACGCTGTGGCCATGGCCAAGCCGATCCCCATCCAGACCAACCCCGCGGCGCCACAGGTCGAAATCGACGCGTTGCTCCTCGCCGACGCCTTCGGCATGGCCGTTGAGGCGTTCCGGCAGCTGATGAATGACCGCAAGATCACCGTGCTGTGCGAGCGCGGCACCGGCGACGACCAGGGCCTGTACCGGGCCAGCTTCTACTACGACCGCGCGCGCGTGCGACTGGTCGTGGACGCGAACGGGACGCCGGTCACGCCGGTGGAGCGCAGCAGCGTCGGCGCCTGACGCCCGGGGGCGCTATCCTTCGGGTTCCCCCGTACCACCGCCATGCCCATGCGCCGTTCCATCCTGTCGTGCCTGCTTGCCTGCGCGTCGCTGCCGGCCTTCGCCCAATCCCACGCCACCCTCGCCCCGCCGCCCAGCGGCGCCGACGAAGGCTGGACCGCGCGGGCGGAACTCGGCCTGGCGATGGCGAGCGGCAACACCGACACCCAGAGCTTCGTCGGCAAGATGGAGTTCGCCTTCAGCGATCCGCGCCACAAGCTGGGCCTCGGCGCGTCCGGCCACTACGCCACCGACGACGGCGTCGCCAGCGCCAGGCGCTACGAGGCGCACGGCACCGGCGGCTTCCGCCTGGACCCGCGCAGCTACGTCTACGGCTCGCTGCGCAACGAACGCGACGCGTTCGGCACCTACGAATACCAGTGGACCGCGGCGGCGGGCTACGGGCTGGAAGCCCTGCGCAGCGAGACGCACAAGCTCTCGCTGGAATTCGGCCCCGGCTACCGCTTCGCCAAGGACCAGGGCGCGCGCGTGCACCACAACGAGGCGATCGGCCGCGGCCTCGCCGACTGGCGCTGGAAGCTGACCGGCAACGCCTCGATCGTGGACACGCTGCTGTTCGAGTCCGGACGCGACAACACCTTCGTGCGCAACGTGCTCGGCGTGCAGGTCGCCGTGGCCGAGGGCCTGGCGATGAAGGCCGGACTGGAGACGCGCTACAACAGCGACGTCGAACCCGGCATCGAGAACACCGACCAGCTGACCACGGTGAACCTGGTCTACCAGTTCAAGTAGGCGCCTACTTCGCGGGCGGCGTGATCCGCTCGTGCACTTCGGGGATGATCATCGCCGCGGCCGAGCCGTACCACGCGTGGTATTCGGCGACCATCTCCCCGTTGACGAGTACCGGATCGGTCGCGGCGAGCGCCCTGGCCTCCTCGATCGTCGGCACGGCAAAGAGGAACAGGCCGCGCCAGCCGTCCGGGTCCTTGCCGAAAGGCCCGGCCACCGCCAGCTTGCCCGCGGCGGCCAGCCGTTCCATGTTGGCGAAGTGTCCGGCGAACATCGCGTCGCGTTCCGGGCCGTCGGGCACCCGCTTCGGCCCCGTCTTCAGGATCACCAGCACGTACGGGCGCATGCCCCGCTGGTCGGCGCCGAGGCGTTCGGCGAGCGCCGCGTCGTAGGTCGCTGCCGGAGCGGTGACGGGCGCCTCCTGCGCGGACAGGGGCAGGCTGGTGGCCGCGATGGCCATTGCGACGGCGATACCAAGCACGGGATGGCGGGTCATGGGTGCCTCCGGCAATGCGATGTGCGCAGCATACGGCTGGCCGGGCGTGAGCGCGCGGGACTATCGCTCGCCGCCCAATGACTGCAGCGCGGCCTCCAGGGCCAGCTCGGCCAGGACCGCCAATCCGCGTTCGCGCTCCGCAGGCGGCGTCGAGGCGCCGTCCTCCAGCAGGTCGCTGACGGACAGCAGCGACAGTGCCTGCACGCCTTCGCGCATCGCCAGGCCGTACAGGCCCGCGGTTTCCATCTCGATGCCGAGGATGCGATGGCGCCGCAGGTGCGACAACAGTCCTGGATCGCCGTCGTGGAAACAATCGGTACTGAACACCCGCGCGACCCGAGCGGCCACACCGAGGCTTGCCGCTGCGTCGACCGCGGCGCGCAACAGCCCGAAGTCGGCGCAGGCGGCCAGGTCGTGCCCGCCGAAATGGAGCCGGTTGTAGTTCGAATCGGTGCTGCCCGATTGCGCCAGCAGCACGTCGCCCAGGGCGACGTCGCCAATGCCGCCGCAGGTGCCCACGCGCAGGATCCGGCGCACGCCGTGCACGCGGACCAGTTCGGTCGCGTAGATCGCGGTGGACGGGATGCCCATGCCGCTGCCGATCACCGACACCGGCTGGCCGCGGTACCAGCCGGTGTAGCCGAGCATGTTGCGCCGGCTGTTGACCTGGACGACTTCCTCCAGGTACTGGCCGGCGATGAAGCGCGCACGGAGCGGGTCGCCGGGCATCAACACGGTCTCGGCGATCGCGCCGACCTGCGCGTCCAGGTGCGGGCTGCTCATGGCGCGGCGTCCAGCGCGGCCTCGATCGCGGCGAGCAGGCCGCTGGCGCCGATGCGGAAGTGCGCCGGACTGATCCAGGCGGCCCCCAGGCGCGATTGCGCGAGCTCGAGGTAGCCGCGAGCGTCCTCCAGCGTGCGGATGCCGCCCGCCGCCTTGAAACCGCAGCGGCCGCCGCGCTCGGCGATGGCATCCAGCATCACCGACGCCGCTTCTGGCGTGGCGTGGGCAGCGGACTTGCCGGTGGAGGTCTTGAGGAAGTCCACGCCCGCGTCCAGGCCCAGCTCGCTGGCCTTGCGCACCAGCCCCGGTTCGCCGAGCGCACCGGTTTCGAGGATGAGCTTCAGCACGACGCCGGTGCCGCAGGCCTCGCGCCCGGCGTCCACGCAGGCCCGCGCCCGCGCGACCTGTCCCACGCACAGTGCGCGCCACGGCAGGACCATGTCGATTTCGTCGGCGCCCGCGGCG
>DASWQG010000146.1:0-4046 GCA_036403775.1 Luteimonas sp. | reverse complement strand
CGGCGCTAGACTGCGGCGACCCCACACGCGTCCGGGCGCCAGAATACCGCATCCGGGCCTCCCGCCAGGAACCGCCATGCCCGCAGGCACCCTGCTCTACGCCCAGTCCGGCGGCGTCACCGCCGTGATCAACGCCACCGCCGCGGCCGTCATCGAGGCCGCCCGCGCGCGCAAGGTCAAGGTGCTCGCGGCGCGCAACGGCATCCTCGGCGCGCTGCGCGAGGCGCTCATCGATACCTCCCGCGAACCGGCCGCGGCGATCCGCGCGCTGGCGCACACGCCCGGCGGGGCCTTCGGTTCCTGCCGGTTCAAGCTGAAGTCGCTGGAAGAGGACCGCGCGCGCTACGAGCGCCTGATCGAGGTGTTCAGGGCCCACAGGGTGCGCTGGTTCCTCTACAACGGCGGCAACGACTCGGCGGACACGGCGTGGAAGGTGTCGCGCCTGGCGGAGGAGTTCGGCTATCCGCTGACCTGCATCGGCGTGCCCAAGACCATCGACAACGACCTCGCGGTCACCGACAACTGCCCGGGCTTCGGCTCGGCCGCGAAGTACACCGCGGTGTCGGTGCGCGAGGCCGCGCTCGATGTCGCGGCGATGGCCGACACCTCGACCAAGGTGTTCGTCTACGAAGCGATGGGCCGGCATGCCGGCTGGCTCGCCGCCGCGGCGGGCCTCGCCGGCCAGTCCCCGGACGACGCGCCGCAACTGATCCTGTTCCCCGAGCGCGCCTACGACGAAGCGGCGTTCCTGGCGAAGGTGGAGGCGGTGGTCGCGCGCGTGGGCTGGTGCGTGGTCGTGGCCAGCGAGGGCATCCGCGACGCGGACGGCAGGTTCGTGGCCGACGCCGGCGGCGGCAAGGACGCGTTCGGGCACACGCAGCTGGGCGGCGTCGCGCCGCACCTGGCCGGCCGGGTCAAGGATGCGCTCGGGCTGAAGGTGCACTGGACGCTGCCGGACTACCTGCAGCGGTCCGCGCGCCACATCGCCTCCAGGACCGACTTCGAGCAGGCGCAGGCCGTGGGGCGCAAGGCCGTCGAGTTCGCGCTCGCCGGGCGCAACGCGACCATGCCGGTGATCGTGCGCGGGTCGGACGCGCCCTACCGCTGGAAGATCGAGGCCGCGCCGCTGTCGAAGGTGGCGAACCACGAGAAGAAGATGCCGTCCGGCTTCATCCGCCGCGACGGCTACGGCATCACCGCCGCCGCGCGCCGCTACCTCGAGCCGCTGGTGCGCGGCGAGGCGTATCCGCCGTACGGGCGCGACGGACTGCCGAAGTACGTGTCGCTGCGCAATGCGCCGGTGGCGCCGGTGCTGGCGACCTGGGAGGCTTGAGGCCGCCTCAACGGCAGGCCTTGCCCTCGAGCGCCATCGAGACCGCGTACACCGGCAACGCCGCGAGCTTGCCCGCCTTCGCGCGCTGCAGGCCTTCCTCCAGGTAGATCCGCGACTTGCCCTGCGCGTCCAGCGCGGGGGCCTTCGCGTCGCGGTCCTGCCGCCAGACGCGGACGACGGCCTGCTGGCCCGGGCAGGCGGCGCTGGGCACGCGGATGCGATCGTTGAGCACCCAGCCGGCGCCGGGCGCACCGGCCTTGCGCGCGTCCACGACCCGCGCCCTCGCCTGGCACGATGCGCTCGTGCGCACCGGCTGGAACCGGTAGGGCGCGGCGGCATCGCCGGTGAACTCGCCCTGCAGGCGCACGCACGCCTCGGGGATCGTGCGCAGGGTGTGGGCGTGGCCGGTCGCCTGCGGCGGCGCGGCGGCACGGGCGATCTCGGGTGCGGGTTCCTCGCCCGCGCGCGCGGCGGGCGCGGCGGCGAGCACGGACAGGGTGGCAAGGGCGGCAAGGGCGTGGCGCATGCGGTCTCCGGGCCGGGGGAATGCGCCGAGGCTGCCACGCGACGGCTGAACGCGGCCGTCATCTGTGCCATAGTCGCGCGGCGTTTTCCTGAAATTCCGAATGTCACTCCGGGGAGGGGTTCATGTTGGAGCAGTACGGTCTACCCATCGCGCTTGCGTGCGCGGTCGTCGCGATTCTCTACGGCATCATCTCCGCGCGCTGGATCGGCGCGCAGCCCGCGGGCAACGAACGGATGCAGCAGATCGCCGCGGCGATCCAGGAAGGCGCCCGCGCCTACCTCAACCGGCAGTACACCACCATCGCCATCGCCGGCGTGGTCCTGTTCGTGGTCATCGGCTTCGCCCTGAACTGGTTCACGGCGATCGGCTTCCTGCTCGGCGCGGTGCTCTCGGGCGCGGCCGGCTACATCGGCATGAACGTCTCGGTCCGCGCCAACGTGCGCACCGCCGAGGCGGCGCGCAGCGGCATGGCCAAGGCCATGGACGTCGCGTTCCGGGGCGGCGCGATCACCGGCATGCTGGTGGTCGGGCTCGGCCTGCTCGGCGTCGCCGGTTACTACTGGGTCCTGACCACCAGCCTCGGCGTCACCGGCGAGGCGGCGCTGCACGCGCTGGTCGGCCTGGCCTTCGGCTCGTCGCTGATCTCGATCTTCGCGCGCCTGGGCGGCGGCATCTTCACCAAGGGCGCCGACGTCGGCGCGGACCTGGTGGGCAAGGTCGAGGCCGGCATTCCCGAGGACGAGCCGCGCAACCCGGCGGTGATCGCGGACAACGTGGGCGACAACGTCGGCGACTGCGCCGGCATGGCCGCCGACCTGTTCGAGACCTACGCGGTGACGGTGATCGCGACCATGCTGCTGGGCGGGCTGATGGCCGCCGAGGCCGGCAGCAACGCGGTGCTCTACCCGCTGGTGCTGGGCGGCGTCTCGATCATCGCCTCGATCATCGGCGCGTTCTTCGTCAAGGTGAAGGACGGCTCGCGCAACATCATGGGCGCGCTGTACAAGGGCGTGATCATCTCGGCCGTGCTCGCCGCGATCGCGTTCTACCCGATCACCATGCAGCTGATGGGCGATTCGCCGCTCGGGGCGATGGACCTGTACTGGTGCGCGCTGATCGGCCTGGCGCTGACCGGCGCCATCGTCTGGATCACCGAGTACTACACCGGCACGCAGTTCAAGCCGGTGCGGCACATCGCCCAGGCCTCGACCACTGGCCACGGCACCAACATCATTGCCGGCCTCGGCATTTCGATGAAGTCCACCGCGATGCCGGTGATCGCGGTCTGCATCGCGATCTGGGCGGCGCACGCGCTGGGCGGGCTGTACGGCATCGCGATCGCCGCGACGGCGATGCTGTCCATGGCCGGCATGATCGTGGCGCTCGACGCCTACGGCCCGATCACGGACAACGCCGGCGGCATCGCGGAAATGGCGGAGCTGCCGCCGGAGGTGCGCGACATCACCGACCCGCTGGACGCGGTCGGCAACACCACCAAGGCGGTGACCAAGGGGTATGCGATCGGCTCCGCCGCGCTCGCCGCGCTGGTGCTGTTCGCCGACTACACGCACAACCTGCAGGTCAACCACCCCGACACGATCTTCGCCTTCGACCTGTCCGACCACATGGTGATCATCGGCCTTCTCATCGGCGGCCTGATCCCCTACCTGTTCGGCGCGCTGGCGATGGAAGCCGTCGGCCGCGCGGCCGGCGCGGTGGTGGAGGAGGTGCGCCGCCAGTTCCGCGAGATCAAGGGGATCATGGACGGCACCGGCAAGCCGCAGTACGACCGCGCCGTCGACATGCTGACCAAGTCGGCGATCAAGGAGATGATCGTGCCCTCGCTGCTTCCGGTCGCGGTCCCGGTGGTCGTCGGCCTCGTGCTGGGCCCGAAGGCGCTGGGCGGCCTGCTGATCGGCACCATCGTCACCGGCCTGTTCGTGGCGATCTCGATGACCACCGGCGGCGGCGCCTGGGACAACGCCAAGAAGTACATCGAGGACGGCAACTTCGGCGGCAAGGGCTCCGAGGCGCACAAGGCGGCGGTCACCGGCGACACGGTCGGCGACCCCTACAAGGACACCGCCGGCCCGGCGATCAACCCGCTGATCAAGATCATCAACATCGTGGCGCTGCTGCTGGTGCCGCTGCTCTGATCCTTCGTCGGCGGGACACGAAAGGCGGCCT
>DASWQG010000145.1:0-8834 GCA_036403775.1 Luteimonas sp. | reverse complement strand
TCGGGGGACATGAGTACTCCGGCCCGGGCGCTTCCCACGCCCCCGGTACCTCACAAGGCGAGAGCCGGGGACCCAACATGCGCGTAACCAGGTTGGAGTTCTCGGGCCTGCGGTGCTTCGAGCGCGGGGAAATGGCGCCCGGGCCCGGCTTGAATCTGCTGGTCGGGCCGAATGGCAGCGGCAAGAGCAGCGTGCTGGAGGCCCTGCACCTGATGGCGTACGGGCGCAGCTTCCGTGGGCGCGTGCGCGATGGCCTGGTCCGGCAGGGCGACGCGGCGCTGGAGGTGTTCGTCGAGTGGGAGGAGGCGTCAGGGCGCCTGCGACGCGCGGGTCTGCGCCACAGCGGCCAGGCCTGGGAAGGCCGGCTCGATGGCGGCCCGCTGGCCCAGCTGGGGGATCTCTGCGCCGCGCTGGCGGTGGTCACCTTCGAGCCCGGCAGCCATGCGCTGGTGATGGGCGGCGCCGAGCCCCGGCGGCGGTTCATGGACTGGGGCCTGTTCCACGTGGAACCTGCCTTTCTGGGCCTGTGGCGGCGCTATGCCCGGGCGCTGAAGCAGCGCAACAGCCTGCTCAAGCTGCGGCACCGGGCCGGGGAGCTGGACGCCTGGGAGGTGGAACTGGCCGCATCCGGCACCGCGCTCACCCGCCACCGCGAGCACTACCTGGCCCAGCTGCAGCCCTGGCTGGCCGAGGCCACCGCCGACCTGTTGCCCGAGGCGGGCGCCACGGCGCTGCAGTTCCTGCCCGGCTGGCGACGCGAGGACCTGTCGCTGGCCGATGCCCTGCTGCTGGCCCGCGAGCGCGACCTGGCGACGGGCTTCACCTCGGTCGGCCCGCACCGGGCCGACTGGCGGAGCGAGCACGCCCGGATCCCCGGGCGCGAGGCCCTGTCCCGCGGCCAGGCCAAGCTGACCGCCCTGGCGGCCCTGCGGGCGCAGGGCGCGCACCAGGCCGATGCCCGCGACGACTGGCCGGTGATCGCCCTGGACGACCTCGCCTCGGAACTCGACCGGCCCCACCAGCGCCGCGTCCTGGAGCGGCTTCGCGACGACGGCGCGCAGGTGCTGGTCAGCGGCACGGAGGCGCCCGCCGGCCTGGCGGAGCTGGGGACCCCGGTGACGGTGTTCCACGTGGAACAAGGCCGCCTGGCCGCTGAAGCGCCGCCATCGCCCGCAACCTGAATGCGCGCCCGGGCGCCTGCGCTTGGTATACTCATCGCATCCATAACTAGTGTGTCCATGACGCGCGCGCCAGCGCGTGCGCGCGCGGTCGCCGGAGCCTGCCAGCGAATGTCGCAAGAACACGAGATGCCAGCGGTCGACGAGGCCGCCAACGCCACCAGCTACGACTCCAGCCGCATCACCGTGCTGCGCGGCCTGGAAGCGGTGCGCAAGCGCCCGGGCATGTACATCGGCGACGTCCACGACGGCACCGGCCTGCACCATATGGTGTTCGAGGTCGTGGACAACGCGATCGACGAAGCGCTGGCCGGCCATGCCGACGACATCGTGGTGAACATCCACGAGGACGGTTCGGTGTCGGTGTCCGACAACGGCCGCGGCATCCCGGTGGACATCCACAAGGAAGAGAACGTGTCGGCGGCGCAGGTCATCATGACCCAGCTGCACGCCGGCGGTAAGTTCGACGACAACAGCTACAAGGTGTCCGGCGGCCTGCATGGCGTCGGCGTGTCGGTGGTCAACGCGCTGTCGCGCAAGCTCACCCTCGACATCTGGCGCGACGGCTTCCACCACCACCAGGAATACGCCATGGGCGAGCCGGTGGCGCCGCTGGAGAAGCTGGAAGCGTCGCAGAAGCGCGGCACGCTGGTGCGCTTCTGGCCGTCGGAGGAAACCTTCACCGACGTCGAGTTCCACTACGACATCCTCGCGCGGCGCCTGCGCGAACTCTCGTTCCTCAACTCCGGCGTCCGCATCACGCTGCAGGACGAGCGCGGCGAGGAGCGCCGCGACGTGTTCCAGTACGAGGGCGGCATCCGCTCCTTCGTCGAGCACCTGGCGCAGCTGAAGACGCCGCTGCACCCGAACGTGATCTCGGTGAGCGGCGAGCAGAACGGCATCACCGTCGACGTGGCGATGCAGTGGACCGATTCCTACCAGGAAACGATGTTCTGCTTCACCAACAACATCCCGCAGAAGGACGGCGGCACCCACCTGCAGGGCTTCCGCGCCGCGCTGACGCGCACGCTGACGAACTACATCGAGCAGAACGGGATCGCGAAGCAGGCCAAGGTGCAGCTGTCGGGCGACGACATGCGCGAGGGCATGATCGCGGTGCTGTCGGTGAAGGTGCCGGACCCGAGCTTCTCCAGCCAGACCAAGGAGAAGCTGGTGAGCTCGGAGGTGCGCCCGGTGGTCGAGCAGACCTTCGGCGCGCGGCTCGAGGAGTTCCTGCAGGAGCACCCGAACGAGGCCCGCGCGATCGCCGGCAAGATCGTCGACGCCGCGCGCGCCCGCGAGGCCGCGCGCAAGGCGCGCGACCTGACCCGCCGCAAGGGCGCGCTCGACATCGCCGGCCTGCCCGGCAAGCTCGCCGACTGCCAGGAGAAGGATCCGGCGCACAGCGAGCTGTTCATCGTCGAGGGCGACTCGGCCGGCGGCTCCGCCAAGCAGGGCCGCAACCGCAAGAACCAGGCGGTGCTGCCCCTGCGCGGCAAGATCCTCAACGTCGAGCGCGCGCGCTTCGACCGCATGCTCTCCTCGGCGGAAGTCGGCACGCTGATCACCGCGCTCGGCACCGGCATCGGCAAGGACGAGTACAACCCGGACAAGCTGCGCTACCACCGCATCATCATCATGACCGACGCGGACGTGGACGGCTCGCACATCCGCACGCTGCTGCTGACCTTCTTCTACCGGCAGATGCCGGAGCTGATCGAGCGCGGCCACGTCTACATCGGCCTGCCGCCGCTGTACAAGATCAAGCAGGGCAAGACCGAGCTGTACCTGAAGGACGACGCGGCGCTGGACGCCTACCTGGCCAGCAACGCCGTGGAGGGCGCCACGCTGGTGCCGGCCGAGGGCGAGCCGCCGATCGGCGGCGAGGCGCTGGAGAAGCTGCTGCTGGCCTACGCCGGCGCGCGCGACGCGATCGCCCGCAACGCGCACCGCTTCGATCCGCACGTGCTCGAGGCGCTGATCGACTTCACCCCGCTCGACGCGCGCACCCTGGCCGAGAACACCGACGAGCAGCACGAGCTCGACGCGCTGGCCGCGCGCCTCAACGAGCGCGGGCTCGGCAAGCCGCGCTACCGGCTCGAGTTCCAGCCGGCGACCGACAGCGCCGCCGCCGCGCTGGTCCTGCATCGCACCCACATGGGCGTGGACAGCACCCAGGTGCTGCCGATGTTCGCCTTCGAGGGCGGCGACCTGCGCGCGCTGCGCGAGGCGGCGCAGCAGCTGCACGGGCTGGTGCGCGAAGGCGCGCGGATCGTGCGCGGCAACCGCGCGCAACCGGTCGAGAGCTTCGCCCAGGCGCAGGCGTGGCTGCTCGAGGAGGCCAAGAAGGGCCGCCAGATCCAGCGCTTCAAGGGCCTGGGCGAAATGAACCCGGAGCAGCTGTGGGAGACCACGGTCAACCCGGACACGCGGCGCCTGCTGCAGGTGCGCATCGAGGACGCGGTCGCCGCCGACCAGATCTTCAGCTGCCTGATGGGCGACGTGGTGGAGCCGCGGCGGGAGTTCATCGAGGACAACGCACTCAAGGTCGCCAACCTCGACGTCTGAGGCACGGCCCGCGCGCAGGGCGCTGCCCTCGGCGGGCTAAGGGCGCTTGAAGTCGCCCGCCGAGGGCAACGCCCTTCGCGCTACGCGTGTCCTGCAGGATCCATTCAGGTGGATTGACGCCCTCTTCGCCGGGTGGCGGCTACAACGGCTGCCTGCCTGAATGGAGTCGGCCCAATGAAGACCCTGCTGCTGTCGCTCGCCATCACCGCGACCCTCGCCGCCTGCGCGACCACCACCTCGCCCACCGGCCGCCGCCAGATGGTCGGCGCGGTCTCGCAGGCCGAACTCAACCAGCTCGGCGCGCAGGCCTTCGCCGAGCTCAAGCAGCAGAAGCAGCAGACCAACAGCAGCCAGCAGCGCGCCTACGTCGATTGCGTGGTCGACACCGTGGTCGCCGCGATGCCGGCGGACTGGCGCCAGGCGACCGGTGCCACCGGCGGCTGGGAGAGCGCGGTGTTCCTCGACGAGGACGCGAACGCCTTCGCCCTGCCCGGCGGCAAGGTCGGCGTCTACACCGGCATCTTCGACGTGGCCCGCAACCAGGACCAGCTGTCGGCGGTGATCGCGCACGAGATCGGGCACGTCGTTGCCCACCACCACGACGAGCGCATCACCCGCCAGGCCGGCGCGTCCGGCGTCGTGCAGCTGATCGGTGCGCTGCTGGGCTCGCGCTACGGCAGCGGCATCGCGAACGCGGCGGTGCAGGGCGGCAGCATCCTCGCCCAGACCGGCTTCCTGCTGCCGGGTTCGCGCGCCCAGGAAACCGAGGCCGACGTGGTCGGCCAGCAGCTCATGGCCCGCGCCGGCTTCGATCCGCGGGCGGCGGTGAACCTGTGGCAGAACATGATCGCGGCCGGCGGCAGCCGCCCGCCGGAATGGATCTCCACCCACCCGGATCCGGAGAGCCGCATCAACGAGTTGCGCGCGCGCGCGAGCGACCTCGTGCCGGTGTTCGAGCAGGCCCGCGCCGCCGGCAAACGCCCCAACTGCGGCTGACCGACAGGCGCCGCGCGAGCCCCGGGGGTGCGCCGGGGGGCGGTTTTCTGATAGCGTTTCCGGCTCGGTCCGGGGGCAGGGTCCTGTCTCCGCCGGAACCCGACAGAGCATGAGGTCCCCCCAATGAAGATGCCCTCCCGCCGATCCCTGATGACCGCCGCCGCCCTGGCCACGATGGTCGCCGTCGCCGCGCCCGCCTGGGCGCAGGAATACGGCGTCGGCCGCCAGAGCATGCGCGAGAAGCGCGACGCGGCCCGGGCCGCCAAGAAGGGGGCCAAGCAGCAGGAAGTGGTGCAGCAGTACCCCGGCGCCACCCGCGAGGAACCCGAGGCCAGCGCCAGCCGCAACGGCCTGAAGAAGCTGCAGGCGCTGCAGGAGACCTTCGCCGCCGGCGACGCCGCCGCGACCCTGGCCGCCGCCCGCGCGATCTACGACGACGCCGGCAGCAACGCCTACGAGAAGGCCTTCGCCTACCAGGTGGCCGGCAACGCCGCCGCCAACGAGGGGGACAGCGCCACCGCCGCCGACCTGTTCGCCAAGGCGCTGGCCACCAACGGCCTGGACAACAACAACCACTACACCGTGATGTTCAACCTCGCCGCCACGCTGTACGGCGAGGACAAGTACGCCGAGGCGCTGGCGGTGCTGGACCGCTTCATCGCCGAGACCAAGGCCGACAAGCCCGAGGTGTACTCGCTGCGCGGCGGCCTGCTGATGTCGCTGGACCGCTACGCCGACGCCGCGGCGCTGTACACCGAGCAGATGGCGCTGCACCCGGACGACCGCACGCTGCGCATGAACGCCGTCGCCGCGTACCAGTCCAACGACCAGTTCGACAAGGCCGCCGAGCTGCTGGCCGCCGCGCTCGACAAGGGCCAGCTCACCGACGCCAACGAGTACCGGGCGCTGTACGTCACCTACATCAACAGCGACCGCGACAAGGACGCCATCGCCGTGATCGAGAAGGGCATGGCCAGCGGCGTGCTGCAGGCGGGCCCGGACCTGGCCAAGGACTTCATGGTCCTGGGCCAGCGCGCCTACTTCAACGAGGACGACGCGACCGCGATCGAGATGTACAAGCGCGCCGCGTCCATGGCCGCGGACGGCGAGGCCTCGTTGAACCTGGCGAAGATCTACGCGGAAAATGGCCGCAAGGAAGAAGCCCGGGCCGCGGCCCAGGCGGCCCTGGACAAGGGCGTCAAGGACCCCGCCGACGCCCGCAAGCTGCTGTGAGGCGGGTATTCCGTCGCATTTCCCGAGCGGCTGCGATGGAACCGGCGTAAAGGATTGGTATAAGCTTAGGGATTCCCGTGGCTGGAAATGGCCACGGGCCGACTTCTTCCGTGGCGCTGACGCGCCAGGCCCCACCCGAGTTTCCCCCGCATGACGCAACGCCTGCCGACGAGCGACCAAGACGATAGCGATGGCGGCCTGAACTGGCCCCGCATTGCCGGCCTCTCCTTCGTTTTCGCGGTCCATGCCGCAGCCCTGCTGCTGCTGCTCGCGCCGGTGTCCCCGCCGGGACAGGAGAAGGCCGAAGAGGACGTGACGCGCGTCGTCATCATCGAGCCGCCGCCGCCGCCGCCCCCGCCGCCGCCGCCGCCGCCGGAACCGCCGAAGCCGCAGGAGATCAAGCAGCTGGCCCCGCCGCAGCCGTCGCCGATCCCGCCGCCGCCGGAAGAGCCGCCGGTCGTGTTCGACGATCCGTCGCCGGTCGACGTGCAGGCCCCGCCGCCGGCGCCGCCCGCGCCGCCCGCGCCGCAGCCCGACAGCGGCGCCAGCGTGGACATCTCGTCCAAGAACATGAACCCGCCGCAGTACCCGCGCGAGGAAATGCGCCGCGGCGTCACCGGCACCGTCATCCTGGTCATCACCGTGGACGCCAACGGCAACGCCACCGACGTCCAGGTCGAGAGCTCGAGCGGCAACCGCAACCTCGACCGCTCGGCGGTCAAGGCGGCGAGGAACTGGCGCTTCAACCCCGGCGTTTCCGGCGGCCGCAAGGTCGGCGGCCGCGTCCGCGTCCCGGTCGAGTTCAAGCTTTAACGCTCCACCACCCCACCCGCTCCACAACCCAAACCACAACATCCAAAGGTAAGCGTCATGCTGCAGGAAACCACTCAAGCCGCCGCTGCTACCGGGGGCAATGCTGCTTCCGCCCTGACGCAGATGGGCGTCGACCATCTGCTCACGGAAATGATGTCCGACCCGGGCGCCTATGCGGTGTCCTGGGTGGTCCTCATCACCTTGTTGATCATGTCGGCGATGTCGGTCTACTGGATCGTCATCAACACCTTCAAGAACATCAGCCTGCGCCGCAACGCGGACCGCGTTGTCAGCACCTTCTGGGAGACGACCAACGCCCAGGACGCGATCCGCTACATGGAAGAGCAGCCGCGCAGCGAGCCGTTCTCGAAGATCGCCCTCGACGCCGCCCAGGCCGCCGCGCACCACCAGCGCCATGACGGTTCGCGCCTGGCCGAGTCGCTGAACCGCTCCGAGTTCGTCGACCGCGCCCTGCGCCAGGCCGTGACCCGCGAGTCGATGCGCCTGGAGTCGGGCCTGACCGTGCTCGCCACCGTCGGTTCCACCGCGCCGTTCGTCGGCCTGCTGGGTACCGTGTGGGGCATCTACGGCGCCCTGATCCGCATCGGTGCCACCGGCCAGGCGTCGATCGACGCGGTCGCCGGCCCGGTCGGCGAGGCGCTGATCATGACCGCCCTCGGCCTGTTCACGGCGATCCCGGCGGTGCTGGCGTACAACTTCTTCGTCCGCCTGAACCGCGTCACGTACAACCAGTTCGACACCTTCGCGCACGACCTGCACGACTTCTTCGCCACCGGCTCGCGCGTCGGCGAAGTGGCCGTCAAGCGCTAATCCGTCGAATCGCAACACCACGGAGTCCGGCCCATGGCCTTCAGTACTGGTACCGAAAGCGGCGCACCGATGTCGGAGATCAACGTCACGCCCCTCGTGGACGTGATGCTGGTCCTGCTGATCATCTTCATGATCACGGCGCCGCTGATGTCGCACAAGATCAAGGTCGAGCTGCCGCAGGCGGACCTCGACAAGCGCGACGAGAAGGTGCCGCCGGCACCGCCGATCACGGTCACCGTGACCGAGGACGGCGACCTGTACTGGAACGACCAGCCGGTCAGCCCCAGCCTGCTGGAGAGCCAGCTCTCCGTCGAGGCGCAGAAGACCCCGCAGCCCGCGGTGAACATCCGCGGCGACGAGACCACCAAGTACCGGGTGATCTCCGACGTGGTCAACACCGCGCAGGCGCAGGGCATCCGCAAGGTCGGCTTCGTGGCCACCAAAGAACGGCCGCGCTGAGGAGCACGCTTAGATGGCTTTTTCGACCAACTCCGGCGGCGGCCCGATGGCGGACATCAACGTCACGCCGCTCGTCGACGTGATGCTGGTGCTGCTGATCATCTTCATGGTCACCGCGCCGATCCTGTCCTACCCGATCGACATCGACCTGCCGCAGCGGTCCGTCCGGCCGCCGGAGAATCCGCAGGATCCGCCGGAGCCGATCGAGCTGCGCATCGACGCCGGCAGCCAGGTCTACTGGAACGACAGCCCGGTGCCGCTGTCGGCCCTGCGCACGATGATGGAAACGGAAGTCCAGCGCGACCCGACCAACCAGCCGACGCTGCAGATCGACGTGGACAACGAAGCCGATTACGGCATCCTGGCCAAGGTCCTGGCCTCCGCGCGCAACGCGCAGATGCAGAAGATCGGCTTCGTCAAGAAGTAACGCACCACCGCATCACCGCAAGACGCTTACCTACCTTTCTTGAAGCCGCCCCTTACCGGGCGGCTTTTTTTTTAGGACGTTTCAGCCACGGATGAACACGGATGACACGGATCAAGGAGCGGCTTCTCCCATCCGTGTTGATCCGTGTTCATCCGTGGCAAAACTTCAGCTGTTCGCGAGGATGTGCAGGTAGGCGCGGACGGTGGCGTCGAGGCCGGCGTAGAGGGCTTCGTCGATGAGGGCGTGGCCGATCGAGACCTCGAGCACGCCCGGGACGGCGGCGAGGAAGGCCCCGAGGTTGGCCTGGCTGAGGTCGTGGCCGGCGTTGA
>DASWQG010000144.1:0-2928 GCA_036403775.1 Luteimonas sp. | reverse complement strand
CGGCCGCCGCGGCCCAGGGTGCCGAGGCCGGCGCGGACGCCAGCCAGGGCGGCGCCGGACAGGGCGCCGACGACGTGGTCGACGCCGAATTCACCGAGGTCAAGGACGACAAGGGCCAGCAGTAAGCGGCCATGCCGCGAGGACCGGGGGCGCTTCCCCCGGCCCTCCGCAAGGGGATTGAATGTCGAAGCGTGACAACTACGAGGTGCTGGGCGTCGCCCGCAACGCCTCGGACGACGAGCTGAAGAAGGCGTACCGCCGCTGCGCGATGAAGTACCACCCGGACCGCAATCCGGGGGACGCCGCCGCGCTGGAATCGTTCAAGGAATGCAAGGAGGCGTACGAGGTCCTGTCCGACGCCTCGCGCCGGCGCCTGTACGACGCCCACGGCCACGCCGCGTTCGAGCACGGCATGGGCGGCGGCGCGGGCCCTGGCGCCGGCTTCGGCGACATGGGCGACATCTTCGGCGACATCTTCGGCAACATCTTCGGTGGCGGCGCCGCCCGCGGCCCGCGCCGCGGCGCCGACATCGGCTACGTGATGGAACTGGACCTCGAGGAGGCGGTGGCCGGCGTCGAGCGGCGCATCGAGATCCCGACGCTGGCCCCCTGCGAGCCCTGCAAGGGCAGCGGTTCGGCGGATGGCCGCCTCGAGACCTGCGCGACCTGCCATGGGCGCGGCCAGGTGCGCCTGCAACGCGGCATCTTCACCATGCAGCAGCCGTGCCCGCAGTGCGGCGGCCGCGGGCAGACCATCGCCCAGCCCTGCCTGGAGTGCCACGGCGCCGGCCGGGTCGAGCACGAGAAGGTGCTCCAGGTGAAGATCCCCGCGGGCGTGGACAGCGGCGACCGCATCCGCCTGGCCGGCGAGGGCGAGGCCGGGCCGGCGGGTACGCCGCCGGGTGACCTCTACGTCGAGGTGCGGGTGCGCCCCCACGAGATCTTCGTCCGCGATGGCGACGACCTGCACTGCGAGGTGCCGCTGCGCATCTCGCAGGCGGCGCTGGGCGACACCATCCGCGTGCCGACCCTCGGCGGCGACGTGGAGCTGCGGATCCCGGCCGAGACGCAGACCGGGAAGGTGTTCCGGCTGCGGGACAAGGGCGTGAAGTCGGTGCGCAGCCGCGCGCCGGGCGACCTCTACTGCAAGGCCGTGGTCGAGACGCCGGTGAACCTCACGGCGGAGCAGCGCGAGCTGCTGGAGCGCTTCGAGGCGACCTTCGTCGGCGAGGGCGCGCGCAAGCACTCGCCCCGCGCCAGCACCTTCATCGACGGCGTCAAGGGCTTCTGGGACCGCATGGTCTCCTGAGCGGACGACACAATCTTCGTGCGGGGCGGCACGCGGGGAGCGGGGTATGGTCCGCCGCGTGGTGTGCGTCCCTGCACACAACACGCGGCGGGGCCATCCATGGCCGCCGGCCGGCGCTTCGGAGCAGGGACTGCGCAGGCGCCGGGCCACCCCCCACCGCCACACCCGGCGCGACGCGAGCTGCCCGGGGCGTTTTGTGCGCGGGGTAATTTGGGGGGATGGACGCGCGGTTGCGGGTGCTGGTGCATGGGGCGACGGGGCGCATGGGCCAGGCGCTGTTGCGCCTGTGCGGGGAGGCACCGGAGCGCTTCGTCGTGGTCGGCGCGATCTCGCAGCGGCCGTCGCAGCGCGTCGTCGACGGCGTGCCGCAATTCGCCGCGGCGGAAATGAACGGCGTCCCGGCCTTCGACGTCGCCATCGACTTCAGCCTCCCCGAGGCCTTCGATCGCATCCTCGCGCTGTGCGCCGCGCGCAAGGCGGCCTTCGTCTCCGGCACCACCGGCCTGTCCGACGCGCAGCGCGCCGCGCTGGCGCAGGCGTCCGCCGGCATTCCCGCGGCCTGGGCCTCCAACTTCAGCATTGGCGTTGCGGTGCTGCGCGACCTGGTGGCGCGGGCCGCGCGCGCCTTGCCGGGCTGGGACTGCGACATCGTCGAGGCGCACCACGCCCGCAAGCAGGACGCCCCCTCGGGCACCGCGCTGACGCTGGGCGAGGCGGCGGGCGAGGGCGGCGCCGGGCCGCGCTACGCCTCGATCCGCGCCGGCGACATCATCGGCGAGCACACCGTCGTGTTCACCGGCATGGGCGAGCGGATCGAGCTGGTGCACCGCGCCGGCAACCGCGACATCTTCGCGCGCGGCGCGCTCCTCGCCGCCTCGCGCCTCGTCGGCCGCGAACCCGGGCTGTACGGCGTGTCCGACCTGCTGGAATGAAGGCCCCCGGGCGGGTATCATTCCCGCTCGCCTGACTCCTTCGCCTCCGGACGGTTCCGACCCGTGCCGGCGGTTTTCTGCAACCCGACGTAGGCGAATCCCCGTGACAGAACCCGCAATCCTCGCGCTCGAAGACGGCACCGTGTTCGAGGGCGATTCGGTCGGCGCCGCCGGCCTCGCGGTCGGCGAGGTGGTGTTCAACACCGCGATGACCGGCTACCAGGAGATCCTCACCGATCCCTCGTACGCGCGGCAGATCGTCACCCTCACGTACCCGCACATCGGCAACACCGGCTGCAACGCGGCCGACGACGAATCGCACCGCGCCTGGGCCGCCGGACTGGTGGTCCGCGACGTGCCGCGCCGCCCCTCGAGCTGGCGCAGCGAGGTGTCGCTGCCCGAGTGGCTGCGGCAACGCAACGTGGTTGCGATCAGCGGCATCGACACCCGCAAGCTGACGCGCCTGCTGCGCGATCGCGGCGCGCAGAACGGGGCGGTGATGGCCGGCGCCATCGACGTGGACGCGGCGATCGAGGCGGCGCGCAAGTTCCCCGGGCTGCAGGGCATGGACCTGGCGCAGGAGACCTGCACGCGCGAGGCGTACGCCTGGAACGCCGGCGAACTGGACCTGGACGCGAACGCCTTCGCCATCGGCGGCGGCCGCTTCAAGGTCGTGGCCTACGACTT
>DASWQG010000143.1:0-3353 GCA_036403775.1 Luteimonas sp. | reverse complement strand
ACGACGCGCCGCTGGCGCAGCGCTTCGCCGAGCGCCTGCTCGAGGAAGGCATCTACGCGATCGGCTTCTTCTTCCCGGTGGTGCCGCAGGGCCAGGCGCGCATCCGCACCCAGATCTCCGCGGCCCACACCCGCGAGCACCTCGACCGCGCCATCGACGCCTTCACCAGGATCGGCCGCGAGCTGGGCGTCATCAAATAACCGGTTTTTGCCACGGATGAACACGGATAAACACGGATAGAGCTTTTTGAACGGCTCTGCTTGATCCGTGTGTATCCGTGTTCATCCGTGGCAGAAATAACCCTCAATCCGCGGTGGCGGGTTCGGCGGGGGCGGCGGGCGGGACGACCGGAAGTTCGCCCGTGGGGGCGGCCGGTGCGGTCGCAGCCGCCGGGTCCGCGGGCTTGGGCGCCGCGCCGCGGGCGACGCGGACGCCGCGGGACTTCATCCACGCGCTGAACTCGTCCGCCGTCATGTTCTTGCCGTTCTGGCTCATGTTGAAGCGCCAGGGCGTGTTGTCGAACTCGGTGCGCTTCTGGTACGTCGCAGGGTCCACCAGTCCGCCCGGGCTTGCCGCCGGGGTCGTCGCCGCCAGCGCCAGGCAGGCGTCCACCCGCAGGCGCAGCAGCACCTGGTCGAGCGTCAGCACCTGGTCGTAGGCCTGCGCCAGCACGCCGTTCGGGGCGCCGAGCTGGCCGACCGCGAGCGGTGCGAGTTCGTTGGCCACCGGGACGACGGCGGTCGGCTGCAGCGGTTGCGCCGCCGGCGCCGGGCAGGTGTTGGCAAAAGCCGTCGCCGGCATGGCTGCCGCCGCCAGCAGCAGGATGGTCGCCTTGCGCATGTCCCCGTGCCTCCCGGTTGACCCTGGGCCGAGTGTAACGGCATCGCGCAAAAAGCGAAGCCCGGCACGAGGCCGGGCTTCGGTTTCGTGAAGCCGGGCGGACCCGGCTTCCCGCGAGCGTCGTCCTCAGTTCTGGACGTTCAGCTCGGTGCGGCGGTTCTGCGCACGGCCTTCCGGATTGTCCGAACCATCCGGGTTGGTGTTCGGCGCGATCGGGCGGCTCTCGCCGTAACCGTTCGGGCCCACCAGGCGCGAGGCGTCGATGCCGTTGCTGGTCAGGTAGTCGTACACCGCGCGGGCGCGGCGCTCCGACAGGCCCTGGTTGTAGGCGTCGGTGCCGATCGCGTCGGTGTGGCCGGCCACCTCGACGCGCAGGTCGGGATAGCGCTTCAGGATCTCGATCGCCTCGTCGAGGATGGCGATCGCGTCCGGACGCAGCGTCGACTTGTCGAAGTCGAAGTTGACGCCCTTCAGGTCGATCGACACCGGCACCGGGCAGCCGTCCGGACCGATGGTCTGGCCAGCCTGCGAACCGGGGCACTTGTCGTCGCAGTTGTTGACGCCGTCGCCGTCGTCATCCAGGTCCGCGCAGCTCGGGGCGACCGGGGCCGGGGCCACCGGGGCCATCGGCTCCGGGCCGAGGGCCACGGTCAGGCCGACCGAAGCCAGCAGGTCGGTGAAGTAGTCTTCCTGCTCCTGGGCCGGACGCGCCTGGACTTCGTCGAAGTCGATGCGGGTGCCGAGCTCGGTGCGCAGGTCCACGCGGCCGAAGTCGAACTGCAGGCCGGCACCGAGGTTGGCGGCCAGGTTGTTGTCTTCGTGCTGGGCCGGCCAGCCGCCTTCCGGGACCCCGTAGATCGGGTCGCGGATGAACTCTTCCTCATGGCGCTGCAGGCCCAGGCCCATGCGGATGTACGGCCACCACTTGGAGTCGACCGTGCGGAAGTGGTAGCGCGCGTCGGCGGAGATGCCGTACTGGCTCCACCACAGGCCGGACCCGACGCCCTGCTTGTCCGGATTCTGGTAGTTCAGCTCGGCGTCGAGCGACCAGTTCGGGTTCAGGAAGCGGCCGAAGCCGAGGGTCACGAACGGCGCGTCTTCGGTGTGGCGGTCGTTGTCCTGGACATTGATGCCCACGGAGCCGGACACGTACCACCGGTCGTCATACGTCTGCGCGGAGGCCGCACCGGCCACACCCAGGCCCGCAAGCAGGGCGGCGCAGAGGAGTTTCTTATTCATGTTCAGCTCCTTTGATCGGAATAGGAATTGCATGTAGCGGGGTTCGATTCAGACGGCCCGTTCCGCACGCCATCCGGTGCAGGTTAGTCCCGGCGGCGTGAAGACCTTGTTAACACTACCATAACAGATGAACGGGGCGATCCCCCCGCCGGGGCGGGGCCGACGGACGGCATCAGACCCGATACAGATTCATGAACTGGTCGATCGGCAGGGCGTCCAGGCGCTCGGGCTCGGCGGCCAGGGCCATGATCCTGTCCACCTGGCCGGCCGGCAGGTGGGCGCGCAGCGCCGCCTCGCACTTGGCCATCAGCACCGGGATGCCTTCGGCCCGGCGCTTGCGATGGCCGATCGGGTAGTCGATGGCCACCCGCTCGGTCGAGCTGCCGTCGCGGAAGAACACCTGCACCGAATTGCCGATGTAGCGCCTGGCGGGGTCGAAATAGTCCCGGGTGAATTGCTCGTTTTCGGTCACCACCATCTTCTCGCGCAGGGCGTCGATCCGCGGATCCGCGGCGACCTCGTCGGTGTAGTCGTCGGCGGTCAGGCGGCCGAAGATCAGCGGCACGGCGACCATGTACTGGATGCAGTGGTCGCGGTCGGCGTAGTTGGCCAGCGGCCCGGTCTTGTCGATGATGCGGACGCCCGCTTCCTGGGTCTGGATCTCGATGCGCTCGATCTCCCCGATCCGGTCGCGGACCAGCGGATGCAGCTTCATCGCGCATTCCACCGCCGTCTGGGCGTGGAACTCGGCCGGGAAGCTGATCTTGAACAGCACGTTCTCCATCACGTAGCTGCCGAACGGACGTTCGAAGGTGAACGGCTTGCCGTCGAAGGCCACGTCGTAGAAGCCCCAGGTCGGCGCACTCAGCGCACTCGGGTAGCCGACCACCTGCTTCTCCACGGCATTCAGCGCATGGGTCACGGCGCGACGGCAGGCGTCGCCCGCGGCCCAGCTCTTGCGCGGGCCGGTGTTCGGCGCGTGGCGGTAGGTGCGCAGCACGCCGTTGTCGATCCAGCTGTGCGAGACCGCGGTGACCACCTCCTCCTTGCCGCCGCCGAGCATCGCGGTCGCGACCGCGGTGGAGGCCAGCCGCACCAGGATCACGTGGTCCAGGCCCACCCGGTTGAAGGAGTTCTGCAGCGCGTAGCAGCCCTGGATCTCGTGCGCCTTGATCGCCCAGCCCAGCACGTCGCGCACGGTCGGCGCCTGGCCGCCGTCGCGCAGCTCGCGCCGGCCCATCCAGTCGGCGACGGCGAGGATCGCGCCCAGGTTG
>DASWQG010000142.1:0-7009 GCA_036403775.1 Luteimonas sp. | reverse complement strand
TCGCGCACGGCGACCTCCGCCACCTGCTTGCCGCCGAACCGGCCCTGTTCCTCCCCGGACAGCGCGGCGTAGACGATGGTCGCCGGGAACCGGTGCCTCGACAGGATCCGCGCCGCCTCGAGCGTGCCGGCGATGCCCGAGGCGTTGTCGTTGGCGCCCGGCGAGTCGGACGTGGCATCCATGACGTCGCTGACGCGCGAGTCGATGTCGCCGCTCATGATGACGTAGCGCCCGGGGTCGGCGGTGCCGCGCTGGATCGCGAGGATGCTCACCACCTCGGACGGCCCGGGGATGCGTTCCTCGCCGGAGACGACGCCGCGCACGTCGCGGAGCTCCAGGCAGCCGCCGCAGTCGCGCGAGATGCGCTCGAACTCGGCGCGGATCCAGCGCCGGGCGGCGCCGATGCCGCGCGTCGGGGAGGTGGTGTCGGAGAGCGTGTGGCGGGTGCCGAACGAGACCAGCGTGCGGATGTCGGCCTCGATGCGCGCGGGCGAGGGTGCCGCGCCGATCGCCTGCAGCGCCGCGTCGGCGGCGGGCGGCGGCTGGTCCCGGGCCTGCGCCAACGGCGCGCAGGCGGCGATCACGAGGCAGGCGCGGGCCAAGGCGCGCATGGCGATTCCCCTTCGATGGCGTGCGCCCGATTATGCACGCTGACGCACGCATCACCGGCGCGTCCTATCCTTCGGACATGCACCTGTTCGAACCGCTCGAGCTCGGCGACGTGGTCCTGCGCAATCGCCTCGCCGTCTCGCCGATGTGCCAGTACTCCGCGTTCGGCGGCGTGCCGGGGACGTGGCACCTGGTCCACCTGGGCAGCCGCGCGGTCGGCGGCGCCGGGCTGGTGTTCGCCGAGGCGACGGCGGTGTCGCCCGAGGGCCGGATCTCGCCGGGCGACACCGGCCTCTGGGACGAGTCGCAGCAGCTGGCGTGGGCGCCGATAGCCGCCTTCATCGCCGCGCAGGGCGCGGTGCCCGGCATCCAGCTCGCGCATGCGGGCCGCAAGGCAAGCACGCACGCGCCGTGGCTGGGCGGTGTGCCGCTGGCGGAGGAGGAGGGCGCGTGGACGCCCGTCGCGCCGAGCCCGCTGCCGTTCGACACCGGCCATCCGGTGCCGCAGGCATTGGACGCCGATGGCCTGCGCAAGGTGGTGGCCGACTTCGCCGACGCCGCGACGCGCGCGCGCGACGCCGGATTCCGCGTGGTCGAGGTCCATGCCGCGCACGGCTACCTGCTGCACGAGTTCCTGTCGCCGCTGAGCAACCAGCGCAACGACGGCTACGGCGGCAGCCTCGCCAACCGCGCACGGCTGCTACTGGAAGTGGTCGCGGCGGTTCGTGCGGCCTGGCCGGCGCCGCGGCCGCTGACGGTGCGCGTGTCCGCCACCGACTGGACGCCGGGCGGCTGGGACATCGGCGAATGCGTCGAACTCGCGCGCTGGCTGCGCGAGGCGGGCGTGGACCTGGTCGTCTGCTCCAGCGGCGGAAACGTGCCGCGCGCGCGCATTCCCGCCGCGCCGGGCTACCAGGTGCCGTTCGCCGCGCGCATCCGCCGCGAAGCCGGGATCCGCACCGGCGCGGTCGGCCTGGTCACCGATCCGCAGCAGGCGGACGACATCCTCGGCCGGGGCGAAGCCGACCTGGTGCTGATGGGCCGCGAACTGTTGCGCGACCCGTACTTCCCGCGCCGCGCCGCGGCCGCGCTGGGCGCCACGCTGGAGTCGCCCGTGCAATACCAGCGTGCCTGGTAGGCGGACGCGGTCGCCCGCCGCGGTTGACACAGGTCAATGCCCGCGCCGGAGCCCAGGCGCATCCTGCGGGCCATGGAATACCACGTCGCCTTCGAGGTCGCGCCGGACCTCGGCCTGATCGAACAGGTGCTGCTGGATGGCGATCCGGCGGCGGTCGCCGACCTGGATCCCCATGCCGCGCCGGTGCTGCGCGTGTCGACGCTGTTGCCGAAGGACGACCTGTGCGCGCTGCTGCGCCGTGCCGGCTACGACATCGCGCCGGAGCGCATCCGCCAGCTGCCGTCCATCTGCTGCGGCGGCTGCAGCGGATAGCACGCGGGCCGCGCAAGGCGGCCCGCGTTGTTCCGGGAGTAGTGGAGAAGGATCAGCGGTTGCGATGGTCGCTGGTGCCGCGGTTGCCCATGTTGCTGCGGCTGCTGCCCTGGTCGCTGTCCTGCTGGTTGCGGCCCAGGCCGCTCTGGCTGCGACCCTGCTGGTCCATCTGGTTGCCGGACACCTGCTTGCCGCTGCCGCTGCTGCTGCCGGAGCGGTTGCCGGTGTCCTGGCGGTTGCCGGTGGTGTTGCGGTTCTGGTTGGCCATCTCGTGTTCTCTCCTTGGGGCACCCTTGTCGGGCACGACCAGCCTAGGCGCCGGGACGTTAGCGCGCCGCGCCGTCGGCGTGAGCGGTTCGCTAAGGCCGGATCCGTTCATCGAAGCGACGGTATGCTTGCCGCCATGGCGACCGGCTGGGCAGGCGACAACGCGGTTCAGGAACAGATCGACGCGACCGTCGAGGACGCGATCAAGCGCGCGCGCAGCCGTTTGCCCACGGGACCCAGCCTGAGCCACTGCGAAGCCTGCGACGCGCCCATCCCGGAGGCGCGGCGCCAGGCCCTGCCGGGCGTGCGCCTGTGCGTGCCCTGCCAGGAAGCGGAAGACCGCGAGCAGCAGGGAGCGGCTGGCTACAACCGTCGGGGCAGCAAGGACAGCCAGCTGCGCTGAACGCGCCGCAACCGCGCATTCACGGCGCTGGTCCTATAAGAAGGCTCCCCACGCCGCAGGAGCCCTTCCGATGCGCATCTCCTTCCACACCCCCGTTCGCGGCCTCGCGACTGCCGTGCTCGCCACTGCCTTGCTGGCCGCGGTCGGCTGCAACCGGGCGGACGACGACACGACGCTTCCGGCCGATGCGGCCAACGCGCAGGTCGACCCCAGCGCCACCAACGTCCCCGCGGACGACACGATGCCGGCCGACGCCACCACCGACGGCATGGCCGACACCTCGCTGACCGTGGCCACGCTGGAAGGCGTCGATGGCCCGTACGTCGCCGACGGTGCCGGCAATGCCGTGTACTTCCTCGAAGGCGACACGGATGGCAGCAAGTGCGTGGACGCGTGCACGGTGGCCTGGATGCCGGTGCTCGTGACGGACGCGCAGCCCAGCGGCGCGCCGGGCCTCGAGGCCGCCCGCGTGGCGACCATCCAGCGCGCCGACGGCAGCACCCAGGTGACCTACAACGGCCATCCGCTGTACCGCTACAGCGCCGACAGCGGCGCCGGCAGCATCAACGGGCACGGCGTCGAGGACCAGTGGGGCCATTGGTACCTGCTGACCCCGGCCGGCGAGGAGCACACGGGCAAGGCCGCCGCGACCGGTCACGACGATGGCGCCGCGGACCGCACCGACGACGCGACCGCCGACAGCGCCTATTGAGTTCGAGCACGAGGCTCAGGGCACGATCGCGGTCCACTGCTCGGTGGCGAACTTGTCGCGCACCCGCTGCGCGGCGAGCGCGAGTTCTGCCTCGGTGAGGCCGCCGCCCGAGAGCCCGCCGTGGCGGCGACGGAAGCTGTCGACCAGCACCTCGATCACCGCCTCGCGCGACATGCCGGTCTGGCTGCGCAGCGGGTCCACGCGCTTCTGCGCGCTGGCGGTGCCCTTGTCCGAAAGCTTCTCGCGGCCGATGCGCAGCACCTCGAGCCTCTGGTCCGCGTCGCTGTCGTAGGCCATGGTCACGTGGTGCAGCACGGCCTTGCCCCGGCGGGCCTGCGCGGCGCCGGCGATCTTGCCGGCGGGCGAGGCGATGTCGTTGAGCGGCTGGTACCAGGCCTGGATGCCGAGCTCGCCGAGCGCGGCGATCACCCAGGCGTCCATCAGCGCATACGCCTGCTCGAAGCTCATGCCCTCGACCATGCTCGCCGGCGCGAAGATCGAGTAGGTGATGGTGTTGCCGGGCTCGATGAACATCGCGCCGCCGCCGCTGATCCGGCGCACGACGTCGTTGCCGTGGCGGCGCGCGGCGTCCAGGTCCACCTCGTTGCGCTGGGACTGGAAGCGGCCCATCACCACCGCGGGGCCCGCCCATTCCCAGATCCGCAGCGTCGGCGCGCGGCGGCCGGCGGAGACCTCGTCGACGAGGACGTCGTCCAGGGCCATGTGCAGCGCAGGGGACTGCGGCGGCACGTGCACCAGTTCCCAGGCATGGTCGGTCCACTGGCTGCGGCTCATGCCGGCGCTCCCGGGACGTGCCCGTCGAGGGCGCGGCGCACCGCCACGGCCACCGCCTCGGCGCTCACGCCGTACAGCAGCACGTCCGGGCCCAGCGAGACGCGCACGGCCGCGGCCAGCAGGGGCTCGCCGGCATCGGCGGGCAGGCCTTCCAGGGCGGCATTGATCGCTTCCAGCGCGCTGTCGGGCTCCAGGAAGAAGTCGCCGCTGACCTGGACATCCGCCAGGTGGCCGTCGGCGACCGCGAGGTCCACGACCACCAGCTTGCCCCCGGGCACCTTGTATTCCCCATGCATGGCGACAGTGTAGCCCGGTATCCTGCGCCGGCATGGACGAATTCCTCGCCGCCAACCCGCTGCTGGTGGTGCTCGACCTGGTCGGCACCTTCGCCTTCGCGGTGAGCGGCGGCACCCTGGCCGTGCGCAAGCAGTTCGACCTGTTCGGCGTGCTCGTGCTGTCATTCACGGCGGCGGTGTCGGGCGGCATCGCCCGCGACCTGCTGATCGGCGCGACGCCCCCCGTCGCCATCGCGAACTGGCATTACCTGGCGGTGAGCTGCGTCGCGGGACTGGCGACCTTCTACCGCGGCCACCAGATCGAGCGGATGCAGAACCCGGTGCAGTTGTTCGACGCGATCGGCCTGGGGGTGTTCGCGGTCACCGGTGCGGCGAAGGCGCTGGCCGCGGGGCTCGGCCCGGTCGGCGCCATGCTGCTGGGCATGCTCACCGGCATCGGCGGCGGCATCGCGCGCGACATCCTGGCCGCGCGCATCCCGGTGGTGTTCCAGTCCGACCTCTATGCGGTCGCCGCGCTCGCGGGCGCGGCGGTGGTGGTGGCCGGCCATGCGCTGGGCTGGTGGCACCCGGCGCTGGCGATCGTCGGCGCGTTGCTGGTGTTCTTCCTGCGCTTCATGGCGATCCGGCATGGCTGGCGCCTGCCGGTCGCCCGTCCGCACTGAGCCCGCTCAGCCCCAGCGTTGCAGGTCGAGGATGGCGCGCAGCACCGCGTCGATGATGATCACCTCGTTGTTGACACGGCGGCCGTAGCGGTAGCGGTCGTAATACCCGTCCTCGTAACCGCGCTGGAAACCCTGGCGGAAGTAGTAGTTGTACTCCGAGCGGCTGACGTAGCCCGGGCGATAGCCGTAGCTCGCGTCCATCCACACGAACGAGCGGCGGTAGTCGTCGTACCAGCGGTCGTAGCGGTCGGCCTGGCCGGCGCGCAGGCCCTCGCGGTAGCCCAGGTCCACCGCGCGGCGCAGCAGGTCGGCGCCATAGTGGTTCACCCGGTGCCACTGGTTGCCGCGGTAATAGCGGTAGTTGCCGCCGTGGTACCAGTACGGGGTGTAGTGGCGCGACTGCAGGGTGCGCAGGCGGCGGTAGTAGTCGTCGCGATAGCGCTGGTGCGCGCGGCGGTCGTTGCGCAGGTCCTGGCGATGCTCGCGGCGGTCGTCGCGGCGGTCCTGGCGGTACTCGCGACGATCGTTACGGTGGTCCTCCCGCGCCTCGCGACGGTCTTCGCGGCGATCCTGGCGACGATCCTGGCGATCCTCGCGGCGATCGTTCCGACGGTCGTTGTCGATGTGGCGGACCACCGGGGGCTGGCCCGGGCGGACGATCACCGGCGCGACCGCGGGGCGGCGCTCCTGGTGGCGGTCATCGCGGCGATCCAGGCGTGCGTCGCGCCGGTCCTCGCGGCGCTCCTGGCGCTGCTCCTGGCGTTGCTCGCGGCGTTCCTTGCGCAGTTCCTGGCGCTTGTCCTTGCGTTCCTGGCGCTGTTCCTGGCGGTCGTTGTCGCGGTCGCGCGCCGGAGCGGCCTGGGCGCCCAGGCTGGTCGCGAGCAGGGTGCCCAGCGCGATCGGCAGGACAACGGCGTTGCGGAGGAGGTGGTTCATGGCGTGGCCCTTCTATGCCGCAAGCCCGACGCTTGCTTCACTTGCACTACACGCGAAAGCCACTTAACGAATTCTGAGCCTCGCCGCCCGGGGCCCGATGGCGTCGGGAAACGTTCAGCGTCACCAACCGCACTTGCATCCCCGGACGTGGCGACGTATCACGGGACGTTGCCATGCCTGCGGGACCTTCGATGGGGACGATGCCACGCCTTGCCGCGCTCGGCCTGGGCGCATTCATGCTGGGCGCCTGGGGTGCGCCTGCCAACGCCGCCGATCGCGAGCCTCCGCCGCTGGCGGCGCACACCGCGCAATCGGGGCTTCCGCGCGCACCGGAGCAGCTGGGCGTGGCCTTCGAACACGCGGACCTGCGCTTCCGCGTCGACCCGGCCAGGCGCCGGCTCGAGGGCGACGCGACGCTGGCGTTCCGCGCGCTGCAGCCGTTGCAGCGCCTGGTCGTGGACCTGGATCCGCGCTACGCGATCACCTTGGTGGCGGTGGATGGCGTGGCGCTGGCCCGCGAGGCATGGGACAACCCGGACGGCCGGCTGGCGGTGGCGCTGCCGTCGCCGCTGGCCGCCGGGCAGCGGGTGGCGCTGCGCGTGGTTTACGGCGGGCAGCCGCACGTGGCGACGCGCGCGCCGTGGGACGGCGGTTTCGTCTGGGCGACGGCGCCCACCGGCGAGCCCTGGATCGCCAGCGCCGTGCAGGGCGAGGGCTGCGACCTGCTGTGGCCGTGCATCGACCATCCGCAGGGCGAACCGGCACTGGTGGACGAGGCGATCACCGTCCCGGCGCCGCTGGTGGCCCCGGGCAACGGCCACTTCCTCGGCATGGAGGAACACGACGGCTGGCGCACGTACCGCTGGCGCGCGCGCAGCC
>DASWQG010000141.1:0-8071 GCA_036403775.1 Luteimonas sp. | reverse complement strand
AGCACCTCGGTGCGGAAGTCCTCGCGGCGATCGGACCATCGCAGGCCGCCGCGCGCCACCGGGCCGAAGCGCAGGTGCACGCCCTCCACGTTCGGGCCGCAGACCCAGATCTCGCGGTACGGCCGGGGCTTGGGCGCATCGGGCACCCGCGCCGAATCCAGCTTGAAGCTCAGGTAGTCCGCCGGGCCGCCGTCGGCGCGCACGCCGTCCTTGTATTCGATGTAGTAGCTGGTGCGCAGGGTCGCGTCGATGCAGCCGATGAAGCTGCGCAGGATGCGGTCCTGGTCGAGGCTGCCCACCCGGTCGAGCAGGCCCAGCAGCGCGGCGCGGGTGGCCTCCACCTGGCGCTCGCGGTTGCCGGCGCGCGCCTCGACCACGGCCTGGATCGCCAGGCGCGCGGCGTCGTCGGGCGCCAGCACCTCGAGCTGGCGCTGCAGCGCCTCCTGGCCGCGACGGATCTCGGCCTTGTCCTCGCGCCCGGTCCGCGGGTCGAAGCGGGCCTCGAACAGCTCGACGATCAGGCGCGCCAGCAGCGGGTAGCGGTTGAAGGTCTCCTCGACGTAGCTCTGCGAGAACGGCACGCCGACCTGTTGCAGGTACTTGCCGTAGGCGCGCAGCATTGCCACCTGGCGCCAGGTCAGGCCGGCGCCGAGGATCAGCCGGTTGAAGCCGTCGTTCTCGGCGTGCCCGCGCCACAGCTGGGCGAAGGCCTCCTCGAACGAGGCGTCGATGGCGTCGACGTCGAGCTCCACCCGCGCCGACTCCACCTCGAAGTCCTGGATCCACGCGGCCTCGCCGTCGCCCAGCTCGATCCGGAACGGATGCTCGGTGATCACCCGCAGCCCCATGTTCTCCATCATCGGCAGCGCGTCCGAGAGCGGGATGTCGTGGCCGAGGCGGTAGAACTTCAGGCGCAGGCCGCCGCCGTCATGGCGGGCGCGATAGAGGTTGATGCGCAGGTCGCTGGCGTCCTTCAGCGAGGCCAGGCAAAGCACGTCTGCCGCCGCGACCGCCGGCGAGACCCGTTCGATGTAGCCGGCCGGCAGGGCGCGGCCGAAGCGGTTGGCGAGCTTGAGCCCGCGCTCCTCGCCGTGGGCGGAGACCAGTTGCTCGCGCAGGTCGTCCTGCCAGTTGCGGACGATGCCGGCCAGCTCGGCCTCGAGCGCGGCGACGTCCACGTCCGGCAGCTCGCCGGGCCTGGGCCGGATGATCAGGTGCAGCTGTGCCAGCGGCGACTCGCCCACCTGGACGTTCGTGTCCAGGCTTTCGCCGTGCAGCGCGCGCTTGAGCATGCGCTCGATGCGGTGGCGCACCTCGGTGTTGAAGCGGTCGCGGGGGATGTACACCAGCGCGGACCAGAAGCGCCCATAACGGTCGCGGCGCAGGAACAGCTTGCTCCGCACCCGCTCCTGCAGTCCGAGGATGCCGGTGGCCGTCTGCAGCAGTTCCTCCTCGGTGGACTGGAACAGCTCGTCGCGCGGCAGCGACTCGAGGATGTGGCGCAGCGCCTTGCCGCTGTGGCCGTTGGCGCTGAGCCCGGAGTGGCGCATCACGTAGTCGTGGCGCTCTCGCACCAGCGGGATCTCCCACGGGCGGCGGCTGTAGGCGCTGGAGGTGTACAGGCCCAGGAAGCGCTGCTCGCGGGTCGGCTTGCCCTGCGCGTCGAAGCTCAGCACGCCGATGTAATCCATGTAGCCAGGGCGATGCACCGTCGCGCGCGCATTGGTCTTGGTCAGGATCAGCGCGTCCACCGAACCGGACTGCGGCATGTAGTGCGCCGCCAGCGTCTTCAGGTCGCGCGGCTTGCCCTGTTCCTTGCCGCGCATCAGGCCCAGGCCCGAGTCCGCGACCGGGCACAGCAGCTCGCTGCCGCCCTTGGCGACCACGTCGTACTCGCGGTAGCCAAGGAAGGTGAAGTGGTTGTCCGCGGCCCAGCGCAGGAACTCCTGCGCCTCCGCGCGGCCGGCGTCGGAGGCCGGCATCCGGCGGGTCGCCAGGTCGTCGGCGATCTCGAGCATCTTGCGGCGCATTTCCGCCCAGTCGGAGACGGCGGCGCGCACGTCCGCCAGCACCGCTTGCAGCTTCCGCTCGATCGCTGGCATCTCGGCGGCGGTGTGGCGGTCGATCTCCAGGTGCATCAGCGACTCGCCGCTGGCGCCCTCGCCGGCCTCGTCGCCCACCGCGACCAGCTTGCCCGAGCGGTCGCGCGAGATCCGCACCACCGGGTGGCCGAGCACGTGCACGCCGATGCCCTGGTCGGCCAGCGCCATCGTCACCGAATCCACGAGAAACGGCATGTCGTCGTTGACGATCTGCACCACGGTGTGCGGCGAGTCCCAGCCCTCGCGCTCAAGGCTGGCGTTGAACACCCGCACTTCCGCCGTGCCCGGCTTGCGCCTGCGCGCGAGTTCCAGGAAATCCCAGGCCAGCTCGGCCCAGCCCTCCGCGCCGTGCTGCGACACCTCGTCGGCGGACATGCGCTGGTAGAACGCGCGCGCGAAGGCCTCCGCCTGCGCCTTCATCGCCGCCGGCACGCGCTTGCGCAGCGCGACGATGATCGGCTCGATCGACACGCCGGACCCGGCGCGCGCGGCGGCTCCGCGGGCGGGCGCGGGCGCCTTCGATGCCGTTACCGTGGCGGGGCGGCGCGGGGACTTGCCCGTGGACTTGCCCGTGGACTTGTTCGTGGACTTGCTCGTGGACTTGGAAACCTTGGACTTCGGGGTGCTCATGGCCAGTGTGGGGGTCCGGATGCAATGAGGCCCGCGCAAGGCTGCACGGGCCACGTGGAGGTCAGGATTGGAAGGCGCAGGCGGGCTGCAGCGGGTCGGGCACGTCCATGCCTCAGCGCAGCCCGGTCTCGTGCCGGGCGATCACCAGGCGCTGGATCTCGCTGGTGCCCTCGTAGATCTCGGTGATCTTGGCGTCGCGGAAGTAGCGCTCGATCGGCATCTCCTTCGAGTAGCCCATGCCGGCGTGGACCTGCACCGCCTGGTGCGCGATCCACATCGCGGCCTCGGAAGCGGTCAGCTTGGCGACCGCGGCCTCGGTGGTGAAGCGCTGGCCCTGGCCCTTGAGCCACGCGGCGCGCAGCGTCAGCAGCAGCGACGCGTCGAGCTTGCACTTCATGTCGGCGATCTTGGCCTGGATCATCTGGAACGACCCGATCGGCTGGCCGAAGGCCTTGCGTTCGCGCACGTAGGCCAGGCTCGCCTCGTAGGCGGCGCGGGCGATGCCGATCGCCTGGCTGGCGATGCCGATGCGGCCGGCGTCGAGCACGCCCATCGCGATCTTGAAGCCCTGCCCCTCCTCGCCCAGGACCTCGTCGGGCGTGGCAACGTAGTCCGCGAACTCGATCTCGCAGGTGGCCGAGGCGCGGATGCCGAGCTTGGGTTCGGTCTTGCCGCGGTGGAAGCCGGCGCGCGTGCCGTCCACCAGGAAGGCGGTGATCCCGCGGGCGCCCTTGTCGGGGTCGGTCATCGCGAAGAGCACGAAGTACTTCGCCACCGGGCCGGAGGTGATCCAGCTCTTCTTGCCGTTGATGACGAAGCTGCCGTCGGCCTGCTTGACCGCGCGGCAGCGCATGGCCGTGGCGTCGGAGCCCGACTGCGGCTCGGTCAGGGCGAAGGCGCCGATCTCCCGGCCCTCGGCGATCGCGCGCACGTACTGCTGCTTCTGCGCCTCGGTGCCGTGGGTCAGGATGCCGTTGCAGAACAGCGAGTTGTTCACCGACATGATCGTCGAGTGCGCGGCATCGGCCGCGGCCACCTCGACCATCGCCAGCACGTAGGCGATCGAGTCCATCCCGGCGCCGCCGTACCCGGCCGGCACCTCGATGCCCATCAGGCCGTTCTCGCCCAGCAGGCGGATGTTCTCCAGCGGGAACTCGCCACTGCGATCGAAGTGCTCGGCGCTCGGCGCGATCTTCTCCCGGGCGATCCGCCGGGCCACGTCCTGGATCATCAACTGCTCTTCGGTGAAGCCAAAATCCACTCGATGCACTCCAGGCGGGCGGGAAACCGCAATTGTAGCGCCGGGGTGCGCGCGGGTCAGCCACGCGGCGCGGCGGCTTGACCGCGCCCGGCCCGGGGCGGAGACTGTTCATCTCTGTATCGCGATAGTGAGATACCTATGGACCTGGAAGGCTGGTCCAACCGGCTGAAGGTGTTCGCCGACGCCACCCGCGTGCGCCTGCTCGCCCTGCTCGAGGGCGAGGAGCTGACCGTGGCCGAACTGTCCGCGATCACCCAGCTTGCGCAGCCGCGCGTGTCCACCCACCTGGCCAAGCTCAAGGAAGCCGGGCTGGTGCGCGACCGACGCGCCGGCGTCTCCGCCTATTACCGCTTCGACCATGCCGCCCTCGACGCGGCGCAACGCGCGCTCTGGCAGTCCATCAGCCAGGGCAGCGACGATCCCCTGCTGCGCCAGGACGCCGAGCGCGTGCCCGCGGTGCTGGCCACCCGCGCCGCCGACCAGAACTGGGCGGATTCGGTCGCCGGCGACATGGAACGCCACTACTCGCCGGGTCGCACCTGGGAGGCGCTGGCGCGCACCGCGCTCCCGCTGCTCGAACCCGGCGACGTGCTGGACATCGCCTCCGGCGACGGCGTCCTGGCCGAACTGCTGGCGCCCCATGCCGGGCGCTACGTGTGCATCGACGCCAGCCCGCGCGTGGTCGCGGCGGCCGCCGAACGCCTGCGCCGCTTCCCCAACGTGGACGTGCGCGAAGGCGACATGCACGCCCTGCCCTGCGCCGACGCCAGCTTCGACCTGGTGGTGCTGATGCATGCGTTGACCTATGCCGAACGCCCCGCCCAGGCGGTGGCCGAGGCCGCGCGCGTGCTGCGGCCGGGCGGGCAGCTGCTGCTCTCCAGCCTCGCCCGGCACGAGCATCGCGGCGTGGTCGAGGCGTTCGGCCACGTGAACCTGGGGTTCGCCGCGAAGGAGCTGCGCCGCTTCGTCACCCGCGCCGGGTTGCAGGTGGACTCGCTGGAAACGGTCACCCGCGAGCGGCGCCCGCCGCATTTCGAAGTGATCTCCCTGATCGGAAGGAAGGCATGAACGAGTTGCCCTGGCTCCATCCGGCGCGGGTCGCCGCGCTCGAGGACGCCCTGTCGCGGCGGATCCTGGTGATCGACGGCGCGATGGGCACCATGATCCAGCGCGAAGGCCTGGAGGAAGCCGACTATCGCGGCGAACGCTTCGCCGCCCACGCGCACGACCAGCGCGGCAACAACGACCTGCTCTCGCTGACCCGCCCCGCGCTGGTCGCGTCCATCCACGCCGCCTACCTCGAAGCCGGCGCCGACCTGGTGGAGACCAACACCTTCAATTCCACCGCGATCTCGCTGGCCGACTACGGGATGCAGGGCCTGGTGCGCGAACTCAACCGCGAGGGCGCGCGCCTCGCGCGGCAGGCCTGCGCCGAGGCCGAGGGACGCGATCCGGCGCGGCCGCGCTTCGCCATCGGCGTGCTCGGCCCCACCAGCCGCACCGCCTCGCTGAGCCCGGACGTGAACCGCCCCGGCTTCCGCGCGACCTCGTTCGACGAACTGGCCGACGCCTACCGCGAGGCTGCGCGCGGCCTGGTCGAAGGCGGCGCCGACGTGCTCATGGTGGAAACGGTGTTCGACACGCTCAACGCCAAGGCGGCGCTGTTCGCGCTCGACGACGTCTTCGCCGAGGCGGGCGGCCGCCTGCCGGTGATGGTGTCCGGGACGATCACCGACGCCTCCGGGCGCACGCTGTCCGGGCAGACCGCGGAAGCGTTCTGGTACTCGCTGCGGCATGCGCGGCCGCTGGCCATTGGCCTCAACTGCGCGCTCGGCGCGAAGGAGCTGCGCCAGCATGTGGACGTGCTCGCGCAGGTCGCCGACACCCGCGTCAGCGCGCATCCGAACGCGGGCCTGCCGAACGCCTTCGGCGGCTACGACGAAACCCCCGGGGACATGGCCGCGGACCTGCGCGCGTTCGCCGACGCCGGCCTGCTGAACCTCGTCGGCGGCTGCTGCGGTACCACGCCGGCGCACATCGCCGCGATCGCCGCGGCGGTCGAAGGCCTGGCGCCCCGCGCCGTGCCGTCCATGGCGCAAGCGGCATGAGCACGGCCGCGGGCGCCGGGGTGCTGGCGCGCAACACCCGGCTCAGCGGCCTGGAGCCGCTGCAGATCACCCCGCAGTCCAACTTCGTCAACGTCGGCGAGCGCACCAACGTCACCGGCTCGGCGAAGTTCAAGAAACTCATCCTGGAAGGCCGCTTCGACGAGGCGGTCGCCATCGCGCGGCAGCAGGTGGAGAACGGCGCCCAGGTGCTCGACGTCAACATGGACGAGGGCATGCTCGACGCGAAGGCCGCGATGGTCGAGTTCCTGAACCTGATCGCCGCCGAGCCCGACATCGCCCGCGTGCCGGTGATGGTCGACTCCTCCCGCTGGGAGGTGATCGAGGCCGGGCTCAAGTGCCTGCAGGGCAAGGGCATCGTCAACTCGATCTCGATGAAGGAAGGCGAGGCCGAGTTCCTGCGCCAGGCGCGGCTGGTGCGCCGCTACGGCGCCGCGGTGGTGGTGATGGCCTTCGACGAGCAGGGCCAGGCCGACACCGCGGCGCGCAAGGTGGAGATCTGCGCCCGCGCCTACGAGCTGCTGACCACGCAGGCCGGCTTCCCGCCCGAGGACATCTGCTTCGACCCCAACTGCTTCGCGATCGCCACCGGCATCGAGGAGCACGACGACTACGCCGTGGCCTTCATCGAGGCCGCGCGCGAGCTCAAGCGCCGCTTCCCGCTGTGCCACGTCTCCGGCGGCGTGTCGAACGTATCGTTCTCGTTCCGCGGCAACGAGCCGGTGCGCCAGGCGATCCACGTGGTGTTCCTGTACCACGCGATCCGCGCCGGCATGGACATGGGCATCGTCAACGCCGGCGCCCTGCCCCTGTACGACGACCTGGACCCGGAACTGCGCGAGCGCGTCGAGGACGTGGTCCTCAACCGCCGCCGCGACGCGACCGAGCGGCTGCTGGAGATCGCCGACCGGTTCAAGGGCAGGAAGGGCGAGCGCAAGGTCGAGGACCTGGCCTGGCGCGAGGGCGACGTCCGGGCGCGGCTCAGCCATTCCCTCGTCCACGGCATCGACCAGTACGTGGTCGAGGACACCGAGGAGGCGCGCCTGCAGTCGGCCCGGCCGCTGGACGTGATCGAGGGCCCGCTCATGGACGGCATGAACGTCGTCGGCGACCTGTTCGGCGCCGGCAAGATGTTCCTGCCGCAGGTGGTGAAATCCGCGCGGGTGATGAAGAAGGCGGTCGCCCACCTGCTGCCGTACATCGAGGCCGAGAAGGCGCGCACCGGGGAGACCGGACGCTCCAACGGCAAGATCGTCATGGCCACGGTCAAGGGCGACGTGCACGACATCGGCAAGAACATCGTCGGCGTCGTCCTGGCCTGCAACAACTTCGAGGTCGTGGACCTCGGGGTGATGGTGCCGGCGCAGAAGATCCTGGACACGGCCAGGGCCGAAGGCGCGGACATGATCGGCGTCTCGGGCCTGATCACCCCCTCGCTGGAGGAGATGGGGCACGTCGCCAGGGAGATGCAGCGCCAGGGCTTCACCATCCCTTTGCTGATCGGCGGCGCCACCACCTCGCGCGCCCACACCGCGCTGAAGATCGACCCGCACTACAAGTCCGCCACCATCTGGGTGAAGGACGCCTCGCGCGCGGTGAACGTCGCCCAGTCGCTGGTCTCGCCCGGCCAGCGCGACGCCTTCGTCGCCGCCAACGAGGCCGAGTACGCGGAGATCCGCGAGCGCCATCGCCGGAAGGACGGCGGCAAGCGCCTGGTGTCGCTGGCCCACGCGCGTGCCCAGCGCTTCGACGGCGGGTGGGCCGACTACGTCCCACCGGCGCCCCGGCAGCCCGGCGTCACCGTGTTCGACGACTACCCGCTGGGCGACCTCGTCGAACTCATCGACTGGGGTCCCTTCTTCAATGCCTGGGAACTGGCCGGCCGCTACCCGGACATCCTCGACGACGCCGTGGTCGGGCCGCAGGCGCGCGAGCTGTTCGCGGACGCGCAG
>DASWQG010000140.1:0-3096 GCA_036403775.1 Luteimonas sp. | reverse complement strand
GGGCACGACGACGTGCTGCCCGACGACGGCAGCGTGCGGGTCGCGAGCCTGGTCAGCGTCGCGGTCGGCGACGACGAGCCGCTGGCGACGACCCGCGCGCGCGTCTGCTCGGTGCTGGGCCGCCTGCTCGCCGCCCCCGAGGAACGCTCGCTCGCCGAGCACGACGCCTTCGCCGCCGACGAGGTGGACGAGGCGCAGGCGGCTGAATGCGCGCCGCCGGCCACCGTGGCCTGAGCCCGCGTCCGACCGCGTTTTCAAGCAGGTTCACCGCAATCCCGCCGGAGTCCCGCCATGTCCCTCGCCGTCCGCCGCCCCGCCCGCTGGTTCGCCGCGTCGCTGCTCGCCGCGTTGTCGCTGCCGCTGCTGGCCGCCGGCACCTCCGCGCTCGTGCACAAGCCCAGCATCGAGGTGCGCAGCGCCCCGGACTTCGGCGCCGCGCCGGTCGCCACGCTGAAGAAGGACGCGTCGGTCGAGGTCGCCGGGCAACAGGGCCTGTGGTTCAAGGTGCAGCTGGCCGACGGCGCGGAGGGCTATGTCCGGGTGACCGACGTGCGCATGGCCTACGCCGGCAAGGAAGGCGGCGACGCCAACGTGCGCGCGCTGTTCACCGGGCGCGCCGGCAAGGGCCGGGTGACCGAGACCGCGGGCGTGCGCGGCCTGGACGAGAGCAGCCTGCAGGCGGCCGCGTTCGACGGCGCGCAGCTGTCGGGCATGGAGGCGCATCGCGCCACGCCGGAACAGGCCGACGCCCACGCGCAGGCGCAGGGCTGGGTGGCGATCGAGGTGCCGTGGGCGCAGGAGAAGACCACCGGCAAGAAGGGCGGCGCCACGCAGAAGAGCAAGCGCACCGGCTTCGGCATCGCGCGCGGCCTGCTCGGCATGGTCGGCGGCGCCTCGGCGCTGGGCGATGGCGCGCTGAACGTCGCCGAGAAGTCGATGGGCAAGTCCGAGGAGGAGATGTCCGCGGAGGAAACCGCGCTGGCCCCCGAGATCGCGGGCCGCATCCTCGGCGCAGCGCCGCTGTGGGACGACGCGGCGGCGCAGGAGCGCGTCAACCTGATCGGCCGCTGGATCGCCTCGCACACCACCCGCCCCGAACTCCCGTGGACGTTCGGCGTGATCGATTCGCCGGAGATCAACGCCTTCGCCGCGCCGGGCGGCTACGTGCTGCTGACCCGCGGCATGTACGAGCTGCTGGCCGACGACGGCGAGGTGGCGGCGGTGCTCGGCCACGAGATCGGCCATGTCGTGCAGCGCGACCACTACTACGTGATCCACAAGCAGGAAGTCACCCAGGCGGGGACCGAACTGGTGAGCAGCCAGGTCCGCGTCGGCGGCGGCCTCGCCGGCCAGTTCGCCAAGGACTACGTGACCCGCTTCGGCGCGAAGGTGATGCTGACCAGCCTGGACCGCGAAGCGGAATTCCGCGCCGACCAGGCCGCGGAGGTCTACCTCGCGCGCTCGGGCTTCAACCCGCTGTCGCTGTACGCGGTGCTGCAGAAGATGACGGCGTTCGGCGACGAGTCGGCAAGCCTCGCGCAGCTGTACAAGACCCATCCGCCGCTGGATGCGCGCCTGGACCGGATCGACCAGGGCGGCGTGCCGGGGCTGGACGCCTACGCGACGCGCGACTGACCCGGAGGGGGAAGCGGAGCCGACCGGGGGTCGGCTCCGCCGTCAGGACAACAGCCGGATCGTCAGCGGATAGCGATAGGCCTCGCCGTTCCAGGCCTTGACCGCGCCGATGAGGCTGCACACCAGCCATACGACCGCGACGACGCCGATGACCAGCAGCAGCACCAGCGCCGCGGGCGCGGCGAGCAACAGCCCCAGGCCCAGGGTCAGCACGCTGAACGCGCCCAGGGCGATGCCGATGGCGATCGCCACCAGCGTGTAGATGAACATGCTCAGGTTGAAGTTGAAGGCCTCGCGCGCGTGCGCGGCGATGAACGGCGATTCGCCGCGCTTGAGCACGTAGACCACCCCCGCGCCGAGCATGCCGGCGAAGCCCGCGAACCAGCTGGTGAGCAGCGCCAGCACCAGCGCGGCGACGTGGGCCATGGCGGCCCACTGCCGTTCGCTGGCGCTGGCCACGGCGCCTTGCACCTACTTCACCAGGCGGATGGTGAACGGGTAGCGATAGGCCACGCCATCGTTCGCCTTCATCGCCGCGATGACGATGAACACCAGCGCGGCGATGCCGATGATCAGCATCAGCGGACCCGCGATCAGGAAGCCCAGGCCGAGCGTCACCACGCCCAGCACCAGCAGGACCAGCATCGCGGCGGACACGGTGATGTTGAAGTTCAGCGCTTCCTTGGCCTGGTCGGCGACGAAGGGCATGGTCTCCTTCTTCATCAGCCAGATCACCAGCGGGCCGAGGAAGAAGCCCCATCCGCCGATCGCGGACGTGAGCAGGCCGCCCGCGAGCGCCGACAGGTGCGCGAACATGGCCCACTGCCGTTCCTCGGCCGGAACGCCGCTGGTGGCGCCCGAAGCCGCCGGATCGATGTCGTTCATTGGTCTCCCCTCCAGTCGACGCCCCTCCGGCGCCGCGTCAAATGTCGGCGGCGCGGGGCCCGGCGTCAAGCCCGCGCATTCAGGCGCCGGCGCTGCCGCCAGCCACCGTCATCGCCCCCACCAGGATCGGCCCGGTGCGGATGTGCGAGCGCGGGTCCACCTCGCTGCCCACCGCCTGGATCGCGGCGAACATGTCGCGCAGGTTGCCGGCGATGGTGATGCCGTCCACCGGGTGCGCGAGTTCGCCTCCCTCGACGAGGAAGCCGGCGGCGCCGCGCGAGTAATCGCCGGTGACCGTGTTCACGCCCTGCCCCATCAGCTCCGTGACCAGCAGGCCGCGGCCCATGCCGCGCACCAGGTCGCCGAACCGACCGGCATTCGCGGCCACCTGCAGGTTGTGCACGCCGCCGGCGTTGGCCGTCGTTTCCAGTCCGAGTTTGCGCGCGGAGTAGCTGCCGAGCACGTAGCGGTGCAGGACGCCGTCGCGGACCAGGGCCGACTCGCGCGTCGCCACGCCCTCGGCGTCGAACGCCGCCGAGCGCAGGCCGCGCGGCAGGAAGGGCAGCTCCTCGATCG
>DASWQG010000139.1:0-7038 GCA_036403775.1 Luteimonas sp. | reverse complement strand
GGCTGCTTCGCCTTCGCGATCGTCTCTTCCACCGACTGCGTGGTGATCGGGTGGTAGCCCGCGCGCGCCTTGGCGAAGGTGTCTTCGGCGAGCTTCAGGCCTTCCGGCGTTTTCTCCAGTTCGGCGTAAGTCGGCATGATCAGCTTGCGACGTCCCACGCGCGCGATGAACTCCGCCGCGGCCGCGTTCGCCTGCGTGTAGCCGCTGCGCACCGCCAGCGGGTACCAGCGCTGCGCGATCTCGCCGTTCGGCGTGCCGGTGAAGTGGTAGGCGTCGTCGAGCGCCTTCATCTGCTCGACGGTCAGGGTCTCCGGCATGGCCTCGATGAAGTGCACCCATTCCTGCGTGCTCCAGTTCGAGGTCACCTGCGCGGAGGGCAGCGTGCCGGTGCCGGTCCAGCTGATGCGCGCGGCGTCGACCACGGCGAAGCGCTGCGACTTCACCTGCGGCGCGGTGTCCGGGATGCCGGGCTCGTACAGCCAGGCGTCGAACTCCTCCTGTGTCACCTTGCCGGGATGCTTCTGCAGCAGGTTGGCGATGGCGTAGTCGCGGAACTGCTCCGTGGAGATGCTCTGGAAGGCGAAGTGGTCGAAATAGCCGCGCAGGAAGGCGTCGAAGGCCTCGCGACCGAAGCGCTGCTCCAGGAACTGCATGAACCAGGCGCCCTTGGTGTAGACCGTGCCGGTGAGGTTGTGGTCCGGGTCGTCGAGGTCGCCGGGCTTCACCGCCAGCCGCTGCAGCGGCTTGTTCTCCTCGGTGAACTCGGCCTCCAGCTCGCCACGGGCGATGGCGCTTTCCATGTCGGCCTGTTCCTTGCCGTACAGCGCCTCGATGATGCGGTTCTCGACGTAGCTGGTCATGCCCTCGTTGAGCCAGGCGTCGCGCGAGGTCGAGAAGGTCACCAGGTTGCCCGACCAGCTGTGCGCCAGCTCGTGCGCGACCAGCGACACCAGCGACTTGTCGCCGACGATGACGGTGGGCGTGGCGAAGGTCAGGCGCGGGTTCTCCATGCCGCCGTACGGGAACGAGGGCGGCAACACAAGGATGTCGTAGCGGCCCCAGCGGTACGGGCCGTACAGCGCCTCCGCGGTCTCGATCATCTTCTCGGTGTCGGCGAACTCGGCCTGCGCCTTCTCCACCATCGCCGGCTCGGCCCAGACGCCGCTGCGATCCGAGATCGGGCGGAACACGAGGTCGCCGGCGGCGATCGCCAGCAGGTAGGACGGGATCTTCTGCGGCATCTTGAAGCTGTAGTCGCCGTCGCGCGGGGCCGCCGGATCGTTGTCGGCGCTCATCAGCACCATCGCGTCCTTCGGCGCGGTCACGTGCGCGCTGTAGGTGAAGCGCACCTGCGTCGTGTCCTGAAGCGGCACCCAGGAGCGCGCATGGATCTGCTGCGACTGGCTGAACATGAAGGGCTGCTTCCCGCCCTCGGTCATCGCCGGCTCCAGCCACTGCAGCCCGGAGGCGTCGGGCGAGGTCGCATAGGTGACGCGGATGGTGGCGTTGCGCTCGGGGGCGTCGATGGTGAGCTTGCTGCCCAGCAGCGGATCGGCATCGGCGAGCACGTACTGCAGCGGCTGCCACTGGCCGTCCTTGCCCGCGCCCTCGACCTTGCTGATGGCGAGGTCGCGGGTGTCGAGCACCAGCTGGGTGGCATCGTCGGCCAGCCAGTCCAAGGTGTAGGTGGCGGTGCCGGCGATCTGCTTCTTCCCGAAGTCCACGCCCAGGTCCAGGGCCAGGTCGGTGATCTTCACCTTGCCCGGCTCGGCGTACGAATACTCGTCGCGGGCGGGATCCACGGTGCCGGCGCTCGCCGGCGGCGCGTCGCCGGGACGGGCCGCATCGGCCTGGGGCGCGGTTTCGCGCGCGCATCCTGCGGCGGCGAGGGCAAGGGCGGCGGACAACACGATCAGGAGCTTGCGCATGGGTGGGAGCGAACCTGTGCCGGAACGGATCGGTCGAGTTTAGCGCCGGGCGGCGTTCCGTGCCGCCCCCTGCCGATGGTCATGGCAACCGCGGCGCGCATCCACGCATCTCCTCCCTGAACCCCCACGGAAGACCCCGAATGAAGCCGTTGCTGTTGAGCGCCGCCCTCCTCGCCTGCACGCCTTGCGCCCTCGCCCAGGACGCCGCCGCGCCGGCGACGACGGCGATGGCCGACGACGCCCGTATCCCGCTGCTGCAGGACGGGATCGTGATCGACGGCGTGCTCGACGACGCGGCCTGGCAGCAGGCGCTGGTGCGGGAAATCGCCTACGACATCCAGCCCGGCGACAACACGCCGGCGCCGGTGAGGACGACGGTGCGCATCGGCTACACCGCCGATGCCCTGTACGTCGCGTTCCGCGCGCTCGACCCGGAGCCGTCGAAGATCCGCGCGCACCTGCGCGACCGCGACTCGATGTTCAACGACGACTGGGTCGGCGTCTTCCTCGACACCTTCAACGACAACCGCCGCGGCTACGAACTCGTCGCCAACCCGCTGGGCGTGCAGGGCGACATCATCCGCGACGAGAGCAACGCCAGCAACCAGGAGGATGCGAGCTGGGACGGCCTGTGGCAAAGCGCCGGGCGGATCACCGCCGAAGGCTACGACGTCGAGTTCCGGATCCCGTTCTCGACCCTGCGTTTCCCGACCGGCGGCGCCGAGCAGCACTGGGGCATCTCGCTGTTCCGCAGCTGGCCGCGCGACAAGCGCCACCAGCTGGCCAGCCACCGCGTGCCGCGCGACTCCAGCTGCTTCCAGTGCGAGTGGGACGAGTACGCAGGCTTCGCCGGCGCGCACCAGGGCCGCAACCTCGAGGTCGTGCCGACGCTGACGATGGGCAGGACGCAGTCGCGCGACGCGGCGGGCACGGCCTGGTCGAGCGGCGACAGTTCCATCGAACCCGGCCTGGACGTCAGCTGGGCGCCGTCCCCGGCGATGACGCTCAACGCCACGATCAACCCGGACTTCTCGCAGGTCGAGACCGACCAGCTGCAGCTGGACTTCAACGACAGCTTCGCCCTGTTCTACCAGGAGAAGCGGCCGTTCTTCCTGGAAGGCGCGGACTACTTCACCAGCCAGTTCGACGTGCTCTACACCCGGCAGATCGCCGACCCGGACTACGGCCTGCGCGTCACCGGGCGCACCGGCAGCGGCGCCTATGGCGCCATTGTCGCGCAGGACGCCACGACCCTGGTGCTGGTCCCGGGCGTGCTCGGCTCGCGCTTCGAGCGGCTCGACCAGGAAGCCACCGTGGCCGTCGGCCGCTACCGCTACGACTTCGACACCCACCTGAGCGTCGGTGCGATCGGCACGTTCCGCGAGGGCGACAACTACGCGAACCACGTCGCCGGCGTGGATGCCCGCTGGAAACAGGGGCGCCACACCGCCACCGCGCAACTGCTGCACAGCCAGTCCGAGTATCCGGCGCCGATCGTCGACGCCTACGAAGGCGAGCTCGGCGACGACCCGTCGCCCGCGGGCAACGCCTGGCGCGCCGAGTACGCCTACGACAGCCGGAACTGGAACTTCAACGCCTGGCACATGGACATCGATCCCGGCTTCCGCGCCGACCTGGGCTTCATGGGCCAGGTCGGCTACGACAAGTCGCTGGTCGGCGGCCAGCGCACCTGGTACCGCGACGGCGAGGCCTTCAACCGCGTGTCCGTCTACGCCGACTTCGACGTGACCCATCGCTACGACGGCCAGCTGCTGGAACGCGAGTGGGAAGGCCAGGTCAACCTGCAGGGCCCGATGCAGAGCGGCATCACCCTGCACGGCATGAGCCGGGTGCGCTTCTGGGAAGGCACGCTGTTCGACGAGCACTACGTGGACGTCAACGGCAGCTTCCGCCCGAACGGCAACCTGCAGTTGGGCATCTACGCCCAGGCCGGCACGCTGATCGACCTCGCCGCTGAGGCCACCGGCCGGCGCACCATGCTCGAACTGTGGGGCAACGCCAGCGTCGGACGTGGCATCGCGCTGGACTGGGACCTGCTGCGCCAGGTGATGCGCCGCGATGGCGGTACCGCCTTCGAGGCGACCGTGCTCAACACCGGCGGCAGCTGGCAGTTCACGCCGCGCCAGCGCCTGCGCCTGACGCTCCAGGGCAGCGAGGTGCGCCGCGACCCGTCGCGCTACGCCGTCGCCGTGGAGGAAACCACGCGCGACTGGGCCGCGCAGGCGGTGTACTCGTACAAGGTGAACCCGCGCACCGCGGTGTACGCGGGCGCGTCGTACGGCGCCTTCATGGACGACGAGCACCCGGACCTGTTCGGCAACACCCGCAGCGTGTTCGTGAAGCTCAGCTACGGCTGGCAACCCTAGACGCGATACCCCGTGTGGATCGCGACGATGCCCGCGCTCAGGTTGTTGTACGACACCCGCGCGAAGCCCGCCGCCTCCATCATCCCCTTCAGCGCATCCTGCGGCGGATGCTTGCGGATCGACTCGGCCAGGTACCGGTAGCTGCCCGCGTCCTGCGCGAACAGACGGCCGAGCCGCGGCAGCACCTGGAACGAATGGAAGTCGTAGACGGGCTTGAACCAGTCCGCCTTCACCTCGGAGAACTCGAGCACGCGCGCCTGTCCGCCGACCTTGAGCACGCGATGCATTTCCCGCAGCGCCGCGTCCTTGTCGGTGACGTTGCGCAGGCCGAAGGCGATGGTGACCAGGTCGAAGCTGCCGTCGGGGAACGGAAGCGCCTCGGCATTGCACTGCACGTACTCGAAGCCGCGGACGTTGCCGCGGTCGACCATGCGGTCGCGGCCGACGCGCAGCATGTCGCCGTTGATGTCGCCCAGCACCAGCTCGCCGGTGTCGCCGACCCGGTCCTTCAGCAACGCGGCGATGTCGCCGGTGCCGCCGGCCAGGTCGAGCACGCGATCGCCCTTCGACACCTGCGCGGTCGCCACGAAGTAGCGCTTCCATAACCGGTGGATGCCCAGCGACATCAGGTCGTTCATCAGGTCGTACTTGCCGGCGACCGAGGAGAACACCTCGCCGACCAGCTTCTGCTTCTGCGCCGTGGGGACTTCGCGGAAGCCGAAGTGGGTGGTGCCGGGATCGCGTGACGGGTCGCTCATGGGGCGATTATCCCCTATCGTTGCCGGCATGATCTCCACGCCCGACTACCGTGCCCTGCTCGACACCGCCCTGGCCGAGGCCCGCGCCGGGCTGGCGGAGGGCGGCATCCCGATCGGCGCCGCGCTGTACCACCGCGACGGGCGCCTGCTCGGCTGCGGCCACAACCGGCGCGTGCAGGAGGGCGATCCCTCCATCCACGGCGAGACCGACGCGTTCCGCAAGGCCGGCCGCCAGCGCCACTATCGCGACACGATCATGGTCACCACGCTCGCCCCCTGCTGGTACTGCAGCGGGCTGGTGCGGCAGTTCAACATCGGCACTGTGGTGGTGGGCGAGTCGGTGAACTTCCCCGGCGGCGTGGCGTGGCTGCGGGAGGCCGGCGTCAACGTCGTCGACCTGGCGGACGAGCGCTGCATCGCGATGATGGGGGACTGGATCGCGGCGAATCCGGAACTCTGGAACGAGGACATCGGCGAGTAGCGGCCGGCTTGCGCGGGGGACGCGTGCCCCTCATCCGGCCCTGCGGGCCACCTTCTCCCCGCGGGGCGGGGAGAAGGGATTGTCGGCAGAGGATGTAGCGGGAGAGGTCGGGGTCCTGGACGAGTTCGCCCAGGTGCGCGTCGACATAGGCGCGGTCGATGGTGACCGTGTCGCCGCCGCGGTCCGGGGCCTCGTAGCTGAGCGTGTCCAGCAGCCGCTCGAGCACGGTGTGCAGGCGGCGGGCGCCGATGTTCTCCTGGCGCTCGTTGACCTGCGCGGCGATCGCCGCCAGCCGCTCCACCGCGTCGGGCGCGAACGACAGGGTCACGCCCTCGGTGCGGAGCAGCTCGACGTACTGCGTGGTCAGCGCCGCCTTGGGTTCGGTGAGGATGCGGACGAAATCGTCCTTGCTCAGCGCGTCGAGCTCGACGCGGATCGGGAAGCGTCCCTGCATCTCCGGGATCAGGTCCGAGGGCTTGGCCAGGTGGAACGCGCCGGAGGCGATGAACAGGATGTGGTCGGTGCGCACGGACCCGTACTTGGTGCTGACGGTCGATCCCTCGACCAGCGGCAGCAGGTCCCGCTGCACGCCTTCGCGCGACACGTCGCCGCCGGTGGTGCCGGCTTCGCCGCGCTTGGCGACCTTGTCGATCTCGTCGATGAACACGATGCCGTGCTGCTCGCAGGCCTCGATCGCGGCGTCGCGCACCTCGTCCTCGTTGACCAGGCGCGCCGCCTCCTCCTCGACCAGCAACGGACGCGCCGCGCGGATGGACAGCGTGCGCTTGTGGGTCTTGCCGCCGGCCACCTGGGAGAACATCTGCCGCAACTGCTGGCCCATCTCCTCCATGCCGGGCGGCGCCATGATGTCCACGGATCCAAGCGCAACCGCGGTCTCGACCTCGATCTCGCGCTCGTCCAGCTCGCCGGCGCGCAGGCGCTTTCGCAGCTTGGCGCGGGTGTCGGCCGCGGCCGGGCTGTTGTGCTCCGCGGACGGCTCGTCCCTCACGTCCTCGGCGTTGAAGCCGAACAGCGTCCGCCCCGAAGGTTCGCGGCGCGGGAGCAGCGCATCGAGGATCCGGTCCTCCGCGCGTTCCTCGGCCTGCGTGCGCACGCGTTGCTTGGCCTGCTCGCGGTGCATCTTGACCGCCGTGTCCACCAGGTCGCGCACGATCTGCTCGACGTCCTTGCCGACGTACCCGACCTCGGTGAAGCGCGTGGCCTCGACCTTGACGAACGGGGCGTTGGCGAGCGTCGCCAGCCGGCGCGCGATCTCGGTCTTGCCCACGCCCGTCGGCCCGATCATGAGGATGTTCTTCGGCATCACCTCCTCGCGCAGGCCGGGCTCGAGCTGCATGCGCCGCCAGCGGTTGCGCAGCGCGATCGCGACCGCCCGCTTGGCGTCGTGCTGGCCGACGATGTGGCGGTCGAGTTCCTGCACGATCTCGCGCGGGGTCATCGTGGCGCTGGTGGTGTCGGGCTTC
>DASWQG010000138.1:0-3293 GCA_036403775.1 Luteimonas sp. | reverse complement strand
GAAGCGCAGGCGCAGGCCCTCGCCCTGCAGCAGCACCAGCTCGCGATCCACGCCGGGGAACGCCGAGAACGGGGCATCGGCTTCGATCTCGGCGATGGACAGGCGCCAGTCCCATGCGTGCGCAGGGTCCGTGGACGCCTGCGCATGCACCTGGCGGGTCCAGCCGGCGCCGTTGCGCCAGCGTTCGCGGCGATGGTCGGCGGCGGCGATGATCCTGGCGGCGTCCATGCCGCCAGTGTAGCGGGCGCGTCCCTGCGCCCGGCGCCTACTTGCCGGCCGCGACCGGCTTGGCGGGCGCGGCCTTGGCGCTGCCGCCGACCGCGATGCGATCGCGGTTCTTCTCGATGATCGACAGGCCGATGCCCTTGACCTCGGCGAGCTGCTCGACGCTGCGGAACGCGCCGTGCTGCTTGCGGTAGGCGACGATGGCCTCGGCCTTGGCGCGGCCGACGTTGACCAGCGCCGCGTCGATCGCCGCGGCATCGGCGGTGTTGATGTCCACGCGGTCCGACGCGCTGGCCGCGCCGGCGGCGAGCAGCAGGCCCAGGGCCAGCGGGAGGACGGCGAAACGGATGCGGTTCATGGGTGGTCTCCTTGCAGGCTGCCGGCGCGATCCGCCGGTGGGAGCAGTGTTCCCGGCGCGCGCGTCGCGCCCCATCGCTGGAACCCCCGCGCCGCCGCGGGAAAACCCGGCGCAGCGGCGTAGGAAAAAGCCCCGTTCACGGCCGCGGCGTAGAATTGGCGGATTCCAGCACGGGTCACCGCAATGTCCTCCAGCCAGCTCGACACCGCCCGCATCGCGCGATTCGTGGACCAGAAATGGGACCAGGACATCGTCCCGCGGCTGGTCGAGTACATCCGCATCCCCAACAAGTCGCCGATGTTCGACGCCGACTGGGTCGCGCACGGCCACATGGACGCCGCGGTGAAGCTGATGGAGGACTGGGCGAAGGCGCAGCCGATCCCCGGCCTGGTGGTCGAGGTCGTGCGCCTGGAAGGCCGCACCCCGCTGATCTTCCTGGAGGTGCCGGCGAGCGGCCCCGACACGGGCGACGACTGCGTACTGCTCTACGGCCACCTCGACAAGCAGCCGGAAATGACCGGCTGGGACGAGGACCTGGGACCGTGGAAGCCGGTGCTGAAGGGCGACCGCCTGTACGGTCGCGGCGGCGCCGACGACGGCTACGCGATCTTCGGCTCGCTGGCCGCGCTCATGGCGCTGCACGAGCAGGGCGCGCCGCACGCGCGCTGCGTGATCCTGATCGAGGCCTGCGAGGAATCGGGGAGCTACGACCTGCCCGCCTACGTGGACCATCTCGCCGCACGCATCGGTTCGCCGTCGCTGGTCGTGTGCCTGGATTCCGGCTGCGGCAACTACGAGCAGCTGTGGTGCACCACGTCGCTGCGCGGCCTCGCCGGCGGCAACCTCACCGTGAAGGTGCTGGACGAAGGCGTGCACTCGGGCGACGCCTCGGGGATCGTGCCGTCCAGCTTCCGCCTCCTGCGCCAGCTGCTCTCGCGGATCGAGGACGAGGACACCGGGCGCATCCTGCTCGACGGCCTGCACGCGGAGATTCCCGAGGACCGCGCGGCCCAGGCGCGGAAGGTCGCCGAGGTGCTCGGGACGGCGGTCTACGACAAGTTCCCGTTGCTGGAGGGCATGCGCCCGATGGACGACGACCTCGGCGAGCTGGTGCTCAACCGCACCTGGCGCCCGGCGCTGTCGATCACCGGCATGGACGGCATCCCGCCGCTGGCCTCGGCCGGCAACGTGCTTCGCCCGCAGACCGCCGTGAAGCTGTCGCTGCGCCTGCCGCCGACGCTGGACGGCAAGCGCGCCGGCGAGTTGCTGAAGGAAGCGCTGCTGCGCGATCCGCCGAACGGCGCCACGGTGACGCTGGAGCTGGAGAAGGCCTCGACCGGCTGGAACGCGCCGGCGCTGGCGCCCTGGCTGGAGCAGGCGATCGACACCGCCAGCCGCGACTTCTTCGGCGAGCCGCCGATGTACATGGGCGAAGGCGGCTCGATCCCGTTCATGGGCATGCTCGGCGAGAAGTTCCCGCGCGCGCAGTTCATGATCACCGGCGTGCTCGGCCCGCATTCCAACGCGCATGGCCCGAACGAGTTCCTGCACATCCCGATGGGCAAGCACGTGACCGCCTGCGTGGCACGCGTGGTCGCCGAGCACCACGCGGCCAGCGTGCGCGGCGAGACGGGCGGCACCGCCGCGCAGGCGAGCACGCAGGAGCGTGGCGAACACGGCTGCTGCTGAGCCGCGCGCTCAGCTGCGGCCGTAGACGTCCTCGTAGCGGACGATGTCGTCCTCGCCCAGGTAGTCGCCCGACTGCACCTCGATGAGCTCCAGCACACCGGTCCCGGGATTCTCCAGCCGGTGCTTCGCGCCGATCGGAATGTACGTGGACTGGTTGGCGTGCAGTTCGAACACGTCGTGGTCGCGGGTGACGCGCGCGGTCCCGCTGACCACGATCCAGTGTTCGGCGCGCCGCGCGTGCGACTGCAGCGAAAGCGCCGCGCCCGGCTTGACCTTGATCCGCTTGACCTGGAAGCGTTCCCCCACGTCCACCGAGTCGTAGCTGCCCCAGGGCCGGTGGACCTCGCGGTGCAATGCCGCCTGGCTGCGCTGCTCCGCCTTCAGCCGCGCGACCACGTCCTTCACCTGCTGCACCCGGTCCTTGCGCGCCACCAGCACAGCGTCGTCGGTTTCCACCACGACCAGGTCGTCGACGCCGACCAGCGCCACCAGCCGACGCGCGTACGCGTAGCTGTTGCGGCTGTCCACCGAGACCACGTCGCCGAGATGGGCATTGCCCTGCTCGTCGCGCTGCGCGACGTCCCAGAGCGCCGACCAGGAGCCGACGTCGTTCCAGCCGATGTCCACCGGCAGCACCAGCGCCGCGTCGGTCTTCTCCATCACCGCGTAGTCGATCGAGTCCGACGGCGTCGCCGCGAAGGCGTCCTGCTCCAGGCGGATGAAATCGCCGTCGCGGCGGGCATCGCGCAGCGCCGCGCGCGCGCCCTCGAGGATGTCGGGCCGGAAGCGCCCCAGCTCCGCGAGGACCTTCGAGGCACGGAACAGGAACATCCCGCTGTTCCAGTAATAGCCGCCGTCGTCGAGGTAGCCGCGGGCGGTGGCGGCGTCGGGCTTCTCGACGAAGCGCAGCACGTGGCGCAGGCCGCCCCCAGCGTCGGCGCCGGCCTGGATGTAGCCGAAGCCGGTCTCCGGCGCCGACGGCACGATGCCGAAGGTGACCAGTGCGCCGGCGTCGGCGGCG
>DASWQG010000137.1:0-5792 GCA_036403775.1 Luteimonas sp. | reverse complement strand
TCACCTGCAGTTCGCCCAGGCCCTCCAGGGCTTCGAACGGGTCGCCCTGCGCCTGCTGCTGTCCCGGCAACCCGCGGATTTCCCAGCGTCCGTCCGCGGTGCGCTGCAGGGTGAGGTCCAGCCCGCGCAGGCGCAGCTCGGTGAACGAGCGCCCCGGCAGCAGGCCCGCGTACTGCGAGATCAGCATCTCGGCGTCGCCGACCACGATCGCCTGGGATCCTTCGCCCAGGCGCAGGTTGTCCAGCCGCAGCAGCGGCCCGCGCCGGGTCCAGCGCGTGTCCACCGCGTCGAATGCGACCGGCCGGCCGACGCGCTCGCCGAGCCATTGCGCGATCCGCGCGGGATGGCGCTCGGCCAGCGGCAGCAGCTGGCTCGCCACGCCGACGACCAGCGCCGCCAGCACCAGGGCGATCGCCGCGGAATAGCCGGCCCAGCGCCGCGCCAGGCGCATCCTGCGATGCAACGACGGGCTCATCGTGCCGGCCTAGAGCAGCACGACATCGAACTGCTCCTGCAGGTACTGCGCATCGCCCTGGAAGCGGATGGACTTGCCGAGGAACTCCTCCAGCTCCGCCACCGCCGCCGATTCCTCGTCGGTGATCCGCGCCACCACCTTCGGCGAGGCGATGACCAGCAGCCGCGCCGCCTCGAACTGGCGCACCGCGCGGGTAATCTCGCGGAAGATTTCGTAGGTGACGGTCTCCGGCGTCTTCAGCATGCCGCGCCCGCCGCACTCGTGGCAGGGCTCGCACAGCTGGCGCTCGAGCGATTCCACCGTGCGCTTGCGGGTCATCTCCACCAGGCCCAGCGGCGAGAAGTCGTACACGGTGGTCCGCGCATGGTCGCGGGCCAGCGACTTCTCCAGCGTGCGCAGCACCTGGCGCCGGTGCTCGGCGTCGTGCATGTCGCTGAAGTCGATGATGATGATGCCGCCGAGGTTGCGCAGCCGCAGCTGCCGGGCCACCGCCTGCGCCGCCTCGAGGTTGGTGCGGTAGACGGTTTCCTCGAGGTTGCGCTGGCCGAGGAACGAGCCGGTGTTGACGTCCACCGTGGTCATCGCCTCGGTCTGGTCGATCACCAGGTAGCCGCCCGACTTCAGCGGCACTTCCTTTTCCAGCGCGCGCTTGATCTCGTCCTCGACGCCGTACAAATCGAAGATCGGCCGCGCGCCGGCGTAATGCTCGATCCGCTCCGGGAGCCCGGTGCCGTCGTCCTGCGCCAGCGCCGGCATGTACTGCGCGGCGAACGCGCGCAGCCGGTCGAAGGTCTCGCGCGAATCCACCTTCACCCGCTCGACGTCGCGGCGCATCAGGTCGCGCACGGCACGCAGCGGCAGGCTCAGGTCCTCGTACACGCAGCTGCCCACCGGCCGGTCGCGCACCTGCTGCTCGACCAGGGACCAGGCGCGGCTGAGGTAGGCGACGTCCTCGGCGAGCGCCTCGGCCGGCTGGCCCTCCGCGTTGGTGCGGACGATGTAGCCGAAACCGCCGTGCGGCGCGGCCAGTTCGGACACCAGCGACTTCAGCCGCGCGCGCTCGGCCTCGTCCTCGATGCGCGCCGACACGCCGACCAGCTGCGACTGCGGCAGCAGCACCAGGTAACGCGACGGGATGCTGATCTGCGTGGTCAGGCGCGCGCCCTTGCTGCCGATCGGATCCTTGACCACCTGCACGACCACGTCCTGGCCCTCGCGCAGCAGCTCGGTGATCGGCGGCGGCGGGGCCGGCACGGTGTCCACCGCGTCCGCGCCGCGCGCGGGCAGCGGGCGCTGGATGTCGTTGGCGTGCAGGAAGGCGGCGCGGTCCAGGCCGATCTCGACGAAGGCCGCCTGCATGCCGGGCATCACCCGCTGCACCTTGCCCTTGTAGATGTTGCCGACGACGCCCCGCGACCAGCCGCGCTCGATGTGCAGCTCCTGCAGCATGCCGTTCTCGACCACGGCGACGCGGGTCTCGCGCGGGGTGACGTTGACCAGGATCTCCTCGCTCATGCCGCGCGCTCCCGCGCGGTGCCGCGCAGCAGTCCCGCGGTCTCGTGCAGCGGCAGCCCCATCACCCCCGAGTAGCTCCCCGACAGGTGGGCGATGAAGGCCTGCGCCGCGCCCTGGATGGCGTAGGCGCCGGCCTTGCCCTGCCATTCGCCGGTGGCGACGTAGGCCTGGAGGGTGGCGTCGTCGAGCGTGTCGAACCGGACCTCGGAGACGGACAGCACCTGCGTGTTCCCTCCGGCCTGGTGCAACGAGACCGCGGAAAGCACGCGGTGGGTGCGCCCGGACAGTCGCCGCAGCATCGCCGCGGCATCGGCGGCGTCGGCGGGCTTGCCGAAGACCTCGTCGTCGAGGACCACCTCGGTGTCGGCGCCGAGCACCTGCGCGCCCGCTTCCGCACGAACGCGGGCGAAGCCCGCGGCGGCCTTCTCGCCGGCGACCCGGCGCACGTAGGCCTCCGGCGACTCGCCCGCCGCGCGCTGTTCCGGGACCTCGACGTCGAGGACGGTGAACGCGCAGCCGAGGCGGGCCAGCAGCTCGCGGCGGCGTGGCGATTGCGAGGCGAGATACAGCATCGGCGGAAGAATAACCCGCGCACCCGCGCCGCCCGCGGGCGCGCGGCCCGGCTTCCGGCCCCGGCTCACCCGCCATTCACCCCGCGCGGACGACCCTGCCCCGGTCCCCACCGGAGATGCGCATGCGCCACGCCACGCCCGTCCTCATCGCTTCGATGCTCGCCCTCGCCGCCCTGTCCGGGCGCGTGCAGGCGCAACAGCCCCTCGCCACCGACGGCACCCTGGTTTCGGTGCAGGCGCACGCCGAAGCGACCCGGGTGCCCGACGTCGCCACGGTGTCGGCGGGCGTCGTCACCCAGGCCGCCGACGCCAACGCGGCGATGCGCGCCAATGCCGCGGAGATGGACAAGGTGATGGCGGCGATCCGTGCCGCCGGCATCGCCGAGCGCGACATCCAGACCAGCGGCATCAACCTCAATCCGCAGTACCGCTATGCCGAGAACCAGCCACCCGCCATCACCGGCTACCAGGCGAACAACACGGTGAGCCTGAAGGTGCGCGACATCGGCAAGCTGGGCAAGGTGCTCGATGCGCTGGTCGCGAGCGGCGCCAACCAGGTCAACGGCCCGATGTTCGAGATCGACGAGCCGGAGGCCGCCTACGACGAGGCGCGCCGCGCGGCGCTCGCCAAGGCGCAGGCCCGGGCGAAGATGTACGCCGACGCGCTGGGCCTGCGGGTGCGGCGCATCGTCAGCATCGACGAGGGCGGCGGCTTCCAGCCGCCGGTGCCGATGCCGGTGATGGCAATGGCGCGCGCGGAGAAGGGCGTGGCCTACGACACGGCGGTGTCGCCGGGCGAATCCACGTTGTCGGCGAACCTGTCCGTGGTGTTCGAACTGGGGCGCTGAGATGGCCGGACCGACCCGCCCCGACCAGGACCTGCCCGAGCGCCCCGGCGTCGACCCGCGCCGCGGCCGCAACGCCGGCTACGCCGAGGAACGCCCGAAGGACCGCGGCGCGGCGCAGCAGCCCGCCGAGCCGCCCAAGCCCAGCCCCGACGAACCCGGCATCGACCGCGACACTGACGCCCACCCTTCGCCCTGAGGCGTCGGTGCGTCCGTTCAGGATCCATACGGGGAGGTAGGGAGCAGGATCGGGGCGTGGGAGTCGCCCACGCGAAGGGAGGTGGCGCATGGTCCATGCACTCGAACATCCCCATCCCGATGGCAAGCGCATCGCCGGCTACAGCGTCGCGATCGCCTTCAATGCCCTGCTGCTGATGCTGATCCTGGTGCCGATGCAGGGCCCGCAGGGATTGCGCCTCGCCACCGACGCCCCGCCACGGATCATCTGGTATACGCCTGATCCCCCCAGGCCCGTGGTGCCGCCCGAGGCATCACGGCCCTCCCCGCCCACGGTCCCGCCGGAGCGGAGCCAACGCGACGTCGTCGTCGAGGATCCGCCTCCGGTGCTGGTGGAGGACGGCACGCTCGCGCCGCCGGCGATCGAGCCGGTGGAGAGCGCTGCGATCCAGCCGCCGGCGCTTGCGACCGTGCAGCCGCCGCCGCTGCCCGGCGTGCGCCTGGAATACCTGCAGGCACCGCCGCCGGAGTATCCGCGCGCGTCGGCGCGCATGCGCAGCGAAGGCACGGTGCTGCTGCAGGTGCTGGTGGACGTCGACGGGCGGCCGCTGCAGGTCGAGGTGCGCGAAAGCAGCGGTGATCGCCGCCTCGACGTGGCGGCGCGCGACCAGGTGCTGCAGCGCTGGCGCTTCCGCCCGGCGGTGCAGGACGGCCGCGCGGTGCAGGCGATCGGGCTGGTGCCGATCGAGTTCAAGCTGCGGTGACCAGGCAGCCGACCATGGGTCGGCTCTACGCGCGGTGGTAGGGATGGTTGGCGAGCAGTGCGGCGGCGCGATAGAGCTGCTCCGCCACGACCAGCCGCACCAGCATGTGCGGCAGCGTGAGCGGGCCGAGCGACCAGCGCTCGTCGGCCGCGGCCAGCACCTCGCCGGCATGGCCCTCGGGCCCGCCGACGAGGAAGGCCAGGTCGCGGCCGCCGTTGCGCCAGTGCTGCAGGCGCTGCGCCAGCGCTTCCGACGACCAGGCACGGCCTTCCACGTCGAGCGCGACCACGTGCGCCGATTTCGGCAGGGCCGCCAGCACGCGGGCACCCTCGTCGCTGGTGGCGCGCGCGGTGTCGCGGCCCTTGCCGCGCAGGCCCGGCTCGATTTCGACCAGTTCCAGCGGCAGCCAGTGCGACAACCGCTTGCGGTATTCGGCGAAGCCCTCGGCCACCCAGGCCGGGGCCCGCTCGCCGACGGCGATGAGGCGTGCCTTCACCGCCGGCGCCTCACGCCGCGCTGTCGCCCTGCCTGGCTTCGCCGTAGTGCTCCGGCGGCTGGTCGCCGACCGTCCACAACCGCTCGAGGGCATAGAACTCGCGCACGCGCGGCAGCATCACGTGGACGACGACGTCGCCCAGGTCCACCAGCACCCACTCGGCCTCGTGCTCGCCTTCCACGCCCAGCGGCATCACGTCCAGCTTCTTGGCGAAACGGACGACCTCGTCGGCGATGGACTTCACGTGCCGGGTCGAGGTGCCCGAGGCGATGACCATGTAGTCGGTGACGCTGCTCTTGCCGCGGACGTCGATTTCCACCACGTCCTTCGCCTTCAGCTCCTCGACCGCGGCGTGCACGGTCTGCAGCAGCTTGCCGATCGGCGGCGGCGGGTTGGGCAATTGGGTCTTGATGACCTGGGCTTGGGTGGTCAACGGGAAGCCTGCGGGATGGAATCGGCCGCGATTATAACGGCCGGGGGGTCACGGCCCGATGACGCGGGGTCACGCGCCGTACAGCCCGTGGGCCTGGATGTAGGCGGCCACCGCGTCCGGGACCAGGTGCCGCCACGGCCTGCCGCCGGCGATCCTGGCGCGGATGTCGGAGGCCGACTGCGGGTGCAGCGGCTGGCGCAGGCACCACACCTGCCCGGCGGGGGCCTCGCGCAGCGCCTGCGCGGAGGCCGCGCGCCGCCCTTCGAGCACGCGCGCGAGCGGCGCGGGCAAGTCCTCGAGCGGCGTTCCGTCGCGGCTGGCGACGACGAAATGGGCGAGGCCGAACAGCGCCTCCCATTCCTTCCATTGCGGCAGGCCGGCGAAACTGTCGGCGCCGACCAGCAGCGCCACCGGCGCGGCGCTGCCGACGTCCTCGCGCAGCGCCCGCAGCGTGTCCACCGTCCAGGAGCGGCCCTCGCGCCCGAGCTCGCGCAGGTCCAGCGCCAGGCCGGGCT
>DASWQG010000136.1:0-3696 GCA_036403775.1 Luteimonas sp. | reverse complement strand
GGCGCCCGCCGCCATGCCGGCGGCGACGGCGGCCTGCTCCGCATTGGCCTGCGCCACGTCGGCGGAGGCTTCGGCGGTGGCGTCCACGGTCACGTCGGCGACCACGTCGGCGGTCGCGGCCGCGGCCTGGGCGGCCATCGCGTCTGCGGTGGCCTTCGCGGCGGCGTCGGCGGCGGCCTCGGCCTCGAGCTGGGCCTTCTGCTGCTCGGCGGTCTGGGCGAAGGCGGGGGTGGCCAGTCCGAGGCCCGACAACAGGGCCACGGTGAGGGTCAGGTGCTTGCGGGTCATTGGGTTGCCTCGCTGGTGGGGGAACCCGGTGAGGTTCGCCCGGAGGCGATCAAGCAACCGTCAATCGCGCGGCGCGCGGCTGAACCTCAGTAAAAGGTCCCGCCCTGCTCGCCGTAGGCGCGCAGGACGGCGCACGCTTCCACGCGCGCGAGGTCGCGTTCGACCGCGATGCCGCGGCGTTCGAGCTCGCCCACCCAGTCCACGGGCAGCGGGCCCTCGTCGAACTCGGTGAGCGCCATCACGTCTTCTGCACGCGCGCCGATCAGCAGCCGGTCGATGCCGGCCCAGAACGTCGCGCCGTAGCACTGGCAACACGGCTGCGCCGAGGTGGCGAGCGTCATCCGCGCGCCATCCTCGTTCAGTCGCGAGCGCTGCAGGCGCTGCTGCGCCAGCATGTAGGCCATGGTCTCGGCGTGCGCCACCGAGCAACTCTGCGGCAGTACGCGGTTCACCCCGACCGCCACCACGCGGTCGTTGCCGTCGAACACGGCCGCGCCGAACGGGCCGCCGCTGCGGGCGTCGACGTTGCGCCGCGACAGTTCGACCGCGAACGCCACCTTCGCCTCGTCGCCGGCGAACGTGCGCCCGGACAGGTCGAGCTCGAGCACCCACAACGGCAGCGTCAGGTGCAATTGCGCGGGAAGCGGCATCGCCATCGTCGCGCTCAGGCCTTCTGCGCCCAGGTGTCGCGCAGGGTGACGCTGCGGTTGAACACCGGGGCGTCCGGGCGGTGGTCGTGGCGGTCGGCGACGAAGTAGCCGCTGCGTTCGAACTGGAAGGATTGCTCCGGCGCGGCGGTCGCGGCCGCCGGCTCCACGTAGCCGCGCACCGTGCGCCGCGAGTCCGGGTTGAGGTGGTCGCGATAGGTCTTGCCGCCCTCGTCATTGTCCGGGTCGGGCACGGTGAACAGCCGGTCGTACAGGCGGATCTCCGCCGGGACCGCGCGGTTGGCGCCGACCCAGTGGATGGTGCCCTTGACCTTGCGGTTGGCGCCTTCCATGCCGGGGCGCGACGCGGGGTCGAGCGTGCAGCGCAGTTCCACGAGGTGGCCGGTCGCGTCCTTGACCGCCTCGTCGCAGCGGATGATGCCGGCGCCGCGCAGGCGCACGTCGCCGCCCACGGTCAGGCGCTTGAAGCCGGGCGGCGGCACTTCGGCGAAGTCCTCGCGCTCGATCCACAGCTCGCGCGAGAACGGGAGTTCGCGCGTGCCCTGCGCCTCGTCCTTGGGATGGTTGGCGAAGGCCAGCGTTTCCTCGTGGCCTTCCGGCAGGTTCGTGAGCACGACCTTGAGCGGATCGAGCACGGCCATGCGCCGGGGCGCGCGCGCATCCAGGTCGTCGCGCAGCGCGCCTTCCAGCACCGAGATGTCCAGCAGCGAGTTCTGCTTGCTGACGCCGACGCGGTCGACCATCAGCCGCAAGGCCGATGGCGTGTAGCCGCGGCGGCGGATGCCCTGCAGGGTCGGCATGCGCGGATCGTCCCAGCCGTCGACCAGGCCGTCCTCCACCAGCGCCAGCAGCTTGCGCTTGCTCATCACCAGGTAGTTGAAGTTGAGCCGCGAGAACTCGATCTGGCGCGGGCGCGCGGCCTCCAGCGGGAAGCCGCGGTCGAGCAGCGGCTGCAGCAGCGCGGGATCGCCCGCGAGGTCGACCTTCTCCACGCACCAGTCGTACAGCGGCCGGCGGTCCTCGAACTCCAGCGTGCACAGCGAGTGGGTGATGCCCTCGATCGCGTCGGACAGCGAATGCGCGAAGTCGTACATCGGGTAGATCGGCCAGGCGTCGCCGGTGTTCTGGTGCGGGACCTTCTTGATCCGGTAGATCGCCGGGTCGCGCATGGTGATGTTGCCCGAGGCCATGTCGATCTTCGCGCGCAGCGTGCGGCTGCCGTCCGGGAACTCGCCGGCGCGCATGCGCCGGAACAGGTCGAGGTTCTCCTCGGCGCCGCGGTCGCGGTACGGCGAATTCCGCCCCGGCTCGGTCAGCGTGCCGCGGTACTCGCGCACCTCGTCGGCGCTCAGGTCGCAGACGAAGGCGTCGCCCTGCCGGATCAGCTTCTCGGCGGCGAGGTAGAAGACGTCGAAATAGTCCGATGCGTGGCGCAGGCTCGCCCACTCGAAGCCGAGCCAGCGCACGTCCTCCTGGATCGCGGCGACGTACTCGGGGTCTTCCTTCGCCGGGTTGGTGTCGTCGAAGCGCAGGTTGCAGCGCCCGCCGAACTCGGCGGCGATGCCGAAGTCCAGGCAGATCGCCTTGGCGTGGCCGATGTGCAGGTAGCCGTTGGGCTCGGGCGGGAAGCGCGTGCGGATCGCCGCGTGCTTGCCGCTGGCGAGGTCGTCGCGGACGATCTGGCGGATGAAGTCGTGGCGGGCCGTGCCCTCGGGCGCGGCCTCGCTCATCGGTGGAATTCCCCGGCCGCCTCGGGCTGGTAGCGGATCCCGAGCACCTGCAGGCGCGTGCTGCGGCCGCCGGGCAGCGGCCAGTCGATGGTCTGCCCGGCGCGCAGGCCGAGCAGGGCGCTGCCGACCGGCGCGAGGATCGAGACCTTGTCCGGGCTGCCGTCGGCGTCGCGCGGGTAGACCAGGGTCAGCTCGCGCTCCTCGCCCGAGGACTCGTCACGGAAACGCGCGGTCGAGTTCATGGTGATGGCGTCGGGCGGCATGTCGCGCGGCTCGCGCACTTCGGCGCGCGCGAGTTCGTCGCGCAGGGCGTCGTACTGCGCGCCCGAATACGCCGGCTGTTCCAGCAGCGCTTCCAGGCGGTCGCAATCCAGGCGGGAGAGGACGAGGGCGGGGCGACCGGTGTCGGTCATGGCAGGGCTCCAAAGCAATGCGGGCGGAGCGTCTCGCGCCCCGCCCGCCAGTCGATCGAATGCCGGTCAACCTTAGCCGTTGCGGGCTTCGGGTTCAACCTCGGCGGGGGGTTCGAACAGGGCGGGCGGCAGGCTCCGGAAGACCTGCGCCAGCTCGCCGAGGAAGCCGGCCATGGCCGAACTGCGGCGCCAGGCCATGGCGATGCGCCGGCTCGGGGGCGGGTCCCGGAACGGCACCAGGGCGATGTCCTCGCTGCGGGCGACCGGCGGCTTTACCGAGAGCACCGGCAGCAGGGTCACGCCGACGTGCGCGGCCACCATCTGCCGCAGGGTTTCCAGGCTGGTCGCCTGGAACTCGGTCTTCTCGCTCGCGCCGGCCAGCCGGCACACGTCCAGCGCCTGTTCGCGCAGGCAGTGGCCGTCCTCCAGCAGAAGCAGGCGCTCGTCGGCGAGGTCGGCCAGGCCCAGCGACGGCACGCCGGCCAGGCGGTGCTGCACCGGCACCGCCAGCAGGAAAGGTTCCTCGAACAGGAATTCCACGTGCAGCGATTCGTCGTGCAGCGGCAGCGCCAGCAGCGCGGCGTCGAGCCGGCCCTC
>DASWQG010000135.1:0-3117 GCA_036403775.1 Luteimonas sp. | reverse complement strand
CGCGGTTGCGCTACTGGACCTTGCAGCATGCGCCGCCTACTGGAGCGTGCAGGGCGTCGACTGGGTGCAGGTGTCCCGCGGACCCGCGGCGTGGGTGGTGGGCACGGATGCGGCCCATACCATGGGGCCGTGGGCCTCCCTCCTCGGCCTGGGGGTGCTGTACTGCCTCGCGGCAGCGGAACTGGCCGGATACCGCTGGCTTGCGCTGCGTGTCCACCGCCTGGCCCGGCAGCCAGTGCGCTGTGGGATGCTCTACGGTGCATTCGCCTTCGCAGTCCTGGACCGGATCTTCCTTCCGCTGAGTGCTGCCCCGGATGCCGGGGCGGACGGCGCCTGGTTCATCGCGTTGTTGCTCATCTACGTGCTGGCCATCGGCCCGGCATGCGCGCTCTTCGCCAGGCAACCTGGGTAGTGGGTCCTCGCCCGATCCCGGGATCGTGGTCCCGGCGCGCGGCCTTGCTCGCCCTTCCGGCGTTGCTCGCCTGCGCCCACGCGGCCAGTGCAGGGACGCAGTCGCTGGTACCACCGGAGGAGCAGCGCCGGTTGTACGAGCGGATCGCCGCGATGATCGAGGAGCGCTACGTCGATACCGGCAAGGCGCGGGAGATCGCTGCCGCGTTGCGGACGACCCGGGCGCCGGCGGAGGCGCTGTCCCCGCCCAGATTCGCCGAATCCGCGACCGCTCTCCTGCGCCGGATCTCCGGCGACGGCCATCTCAGCCTGAGCTACAGCGCGGAGCCGATCGCCGCCGAACAGGGAGAAGCGGAATTTTCCCGGGACGAGATGGAACGGTGGTACGGCACCCAGCTGAACCACGGTGTGGAGAAGATCGAGCGCCTTGACGGCAACATCATGCTGCTGGACCTCCGGGTATTCCCGCCGGTGGACATGGGCGGCGATGTCGTCAGCGCCGCGATGACGGCCGTGGCCGAAGGCGCCGCGTTGATCCTGGACCTCCGCAACAACGGCGGGGGAGAGGAAACGTCCAACCTGGTCATGGGTTACCTGCTGAAGCCGGGGACCGAGGTCAGCGGCAGTTACAACCGGCCGACCGACACCACCCTCCACGCCACCACGCCCGTGTGGGTGCCCGGCCGTCGGTTCGGCGAGACCAAGCCGGTGTTCGTCCTGACTTCCAGGCGCACGTTCTCCGCCGCCGAGCGCGTGGCCTACGACCTGCAGGCGCTGAAGCGCGCGGTGATCGTCGGCGAGACCACCGGAGGCGGGGCGAATCCTTTCGAGTACCGCAGGATCTCGGAGCACTTCGCCCTCGGCCTTCCAGAGTCCATGTCCATCAATCCGGTCACCGGCTCCAACTGGGCGGGGGTCGGCGTGAAACCAGATGTGGAGGTCCCGGCGGATCAGGCCCTGGAAAAAGCGCTCCAGCTGGCGAGGGCGGCCATCGCCGGAACGCCGCGATAGTCGAGCCGGGGGCGGCAGGCGCTGTATCGGCTCCAGCGATCACGGCCGGGGATACTCGAGCTGCGTCGCCACGATCCGCGCGGTACAGTTTGGCGCCATTCGCGGGGGCGCGGTTGCTGCTTCAAATGGTCCGGCGGCCGGGGCCCTCGCCGGCGAGCGGGTTCCGCTCGGCGTCGAGCCGGATCGTCCGCTCCGCGATCCCCGGCAGCGTCTTCATCGCCTGCCGGCTGACGCGCTCGAAGAACTGCACGAAGCGCATCACCTGCGGATGCGTCATCGCCTGGCGATCCGGATACGTTGCCTGCAGCGTTTCCTCCTGCTGCCAGCGCCAGGTCGGCACGATGTCGAAGCCGGGGCCCTGGAGGAACAGCAGCTTCGGCAGCCGTTTCCACAACGGCGGGTAGTCGCGCGCCAGGCAGTCGTTGCTCCAGCGCCGCCAGGTGCCATCGGGATCCTCCTCGCGCTCGAGCCGGTTGAGCGGATCCACGAGTTCCGCGGGCGCTTGCGGGGGCACTTTCAGGAACCAGCCCTCCAGCACCACGAGGTCGGCGTGGTCGATCCGCGGCCACTGCGACTCGGGCAGGCGGTCGTCGGCGATCTTGTCGAAGCGCGGCAGGGTCGTGGGCCGGCCCTGTGCCAGCGCATCGATCACATCGCAGGCCAGCGCTGGATCGTGGGTGCCGGGGACGCCGCGGGTGGCGGACAGCGGGTGCACCTCGCGGCCGAGCCGCTGGCGCGCGGCATGGCCGAGGTAGAAGTCGTCGATCGACAGGGGCACCACCCTCAGCCCGTATTCGCGACCCAGGGCGGCCAGCTGCAGCGACAGGGTGGACTTGCCCGTGCCCTGCAGACCGGCGATCGCGAATACCCGGCCGGCGGCGCGGGCCATGTCGAACACGTCGGAAACGAAGGCCGGCGCGTAGCCGGCCACCGGGTGCTTGTGCGTGGGGTCCATCGCGCGACAATAGCGCAATGGACGAATCCACCGCCGCTCCCGACGATCCGCTGTTCGCCGAGGCCCTCGCCGAATTCGCGCGGCTGTTCGACGCCGCCGCCGAGGCGGGCGAGCCGGACCGCACCGCGATGACCCTCGCCACGGCGGCGCTGGATGCCCGTCCGTCGGCGCGCACGGTGCTGCTGAAGGGATTCGACGCGCGGGGCTTCGTCTTCTACACCCACCTGGACGGGCGCAAGGGCCGCGAACTGCAGGCCAATCCCTACGCCGCGCTGCTGTTCCACTGGCCGCGCATCGCGCTGGGCGTGCAGGTGCGGATCGAGGGCCGCGTGCACACCGTCCCGGACGCGGAGGCCGACGCGTACTTCGCCACGCGCCCGCGTGGCAGCCAGCTCGGGGCGTGGGCGTCGCTGCAGTCGGAAACGCTCGACGCGCGCGCGACCTTCGACCAGCGGCTGGCGGACGTCGAGCGCCGGTTCGAGGCACGCGACGTGCCGCGCCCGCCGCGCTGGACCGGCTTCCGCGTGCGGCCGCGCTGGATCGAATTCTGGCATGCGGCGGAATTCCGCTGGCACGAGCGATTCGTGTACGAGCGCGACGTGGCGGCGCACTGGTCGAAGCGGATGCTGTATCCGTGAGCGCGGGCGTCGGCCCGCGGCGCATCGTCTGCCTCACCGAGGAGCCGACCGAGGTCCTCTACGCGCTCGGGGAACAGGACCGCATCGTCGGCATCAGCGGGT
>DASWQG010000134.1:0-2197 GCA_036403775.1 Luteimonas sp. | reverse complement strand
GACGTAGGCGTAGATGCCCTGGCCCTTGATGTCGTGCGGGAAGCCGACCACCGCGGCCTCGGCCACCGCCTCGTGCCCGACCAGCGCGCTCTCGATCTCGGCGGTGCCGATGCGGTGGCCGCTGACGTTGAGCACGTCGTCGACGCGGCCGGTGATCCACCAGTGCCCGTCGGCGTCGCGGCGCGCGCCGTCGCCGGTGCAATAGGTGCCCGGGAACGTGCGGAAATAGGTGTCGATGAAGCGCTGCGGGTCGCCATAGACGCTGCGCATCTGCCCCGGCCAGGAATCCAGCAGCACGAGGTTGCCCTCGGCCTCGCCCTCCAGCCGGTGGCCCTCGCCATCCACCAGCGCCGGCTGTACGCCGAAGTACGGCAGCATCGCCGCGCCCGGCTTGGGTTCGACGGTGCCCGGCAGCGGCGCGATCATGATCCCGCCGGTTTCGGTCTGCCACCAGGTGTCCACCACCGGGCAGCGGCCGTCGCCGACGACGGCGTGGTACCAGCGCCAGGCTTCCGGGTTGATCGGCTCGCCGACCGTGCCGAGCAGGCGCAGCGACTTGCGCGAGGCCTTGCGCACCCACTCGTCGCCTTCCCGCATCAGCGCGCGGATCGCGGTCGGCGCGGTGTAGAAGAGCGTGACCTGGTGCCTGTCCACCACCTGCCAGAAGCGCGAATGGTCGGGCCAGGTCGGCACGCCCTCGAACACGACCGCGGTGGCGCCGTTGGCCAGCGGCCCGTACACGATGTAGCTGTGGCCGGTGACCCAGCCGACGTCGGCGGTGCACCACCACACGTCGTCCTCGCGCAGGTCGAAGGCCAGCGCGTGCGTGTGCGAGGCGAACACCAGGTAGCCGCCGGTGGTGTGGAGCACGCCCTTCGGCTTGCCGGTGCTGCCGGAGGTGTAGAGGATGAACAGCGGGTCTTCCGCGTTCATGCGCTCCGGTTCGCAGGTGTCGGGCTGGCCGTCGACCACCGCGTCGTACCAGCGGTCGCGCGGCATCTGCATGTCCACCGCGGCGTGGGCATGGCGCACGACCAGCACCGTTTCCACGCTGTTGGTGCCCGGGAGCTTCAGCGCGGCGTCCACGTTCGCCTTCAGCGGGACGCGCTTGCCGGCGCGGCAGCCCGCGTCGGCGGTGATCACTAGCTTGCTGCCGCAGTCGGCGATGCGGTCGGCGATCGAATGCGGCGCGAATCCGCCGAACACCACCATGTGCACCGCGCCGATGCGGGCGCAGGCGAGCATCGCCACCACCGCCTCGGGGATCATCGGCAGGTAGAGGGTGACGCGGTCGCCCTTCGCGACCCCCAGGTGGCGCAGCGCGTTGGCCAGCCGGCACACGCGCGCGTGCAGCTCGCGATAGCTGATGCGCTGCGCCTCGCCGGCCGGATCGTCGGGCTCGAAAACGAGGGCGGCCTTGTCGCCGCGCGTCGCCAGGTGGCGGTCCAGGCACTCGACGCTGGCGTTGAGCTCGCCGTCGGCGTACCAGCGCACGTGGAAGTCGTCGAGCGCGAAGCTCGTGTCCTTCACCCGCGTCGGCGGCCGCATCCAGTCCAGGCGCCGGGCGACGTCGCCCCAGAAGGCGTCGGGGTCGGCCAGCGATTGCCGGTACAGGCGGTCGTATTCGGAACGGTCCATCGTGCGGCCCCGCGGGGCTGCGCAGGCCTGATAATGCGACGCCCACCCCATTCCGGCCAACCATGCCCGATCCCGCCACGCAGTCCTCCGCCGCCGAAGCGGCCACCACGCGGCCGCGGGAGATCGCCGTCATCGGCGGCGGCGCGGCCGGGGTCCTCGTCGCCAGCCAGTTGCTGCGCGCCGGCGACGGGCGGCTGCGCCCGCGCGTGATCGAGCCGCGGGAGCGGCTGGGCGAGGGCATCGCCTACGCGACCCGGCAGCCGGAGCACCTGCTCAACGTGCGCGCCGGCAACATGGCCGCGTTCCCCGACGAGCCCGACGGCTTCACCGATTTCGCCGCTCGCCGCACCGGCGCCGCCGATTCGCCGGCGCAACGCTACCTGCCGCGCGCCTGGTACGCGGACTACCTGCGCGACACGCTGGCCCGGTTCGCGGACCCGGGCAGCCTGCACGTCCGCGACGCGGTCGTGGACATCGAGGGCGACGGCCCATTCCGCGTGCGCCTGCGCTCCGGGCAGGTGCTGGCCGCCGACGCGGTGGTCATCGCGACCGGCAATGC
>DASWQG010000133.1:0-3102 GCA_036403775.1 Luteimonas sp. | reverse complement strand
CTGGTGAACTGGCGCGCCGACTGCAGCCCCAGGCGCTCGACGATCTCGCGCCGGGTCGGCGCGTCGGCGGTGGCGGTCAGGGCGATCCGCGGCACCTGCGGCCAGCGCTCGTGCAGCAGCGCGAGTTCGCGGTACTCGGGTCGGAAGTCGTGGCCCCACTGCGAGACGCAATGGGCCTCGTCGATCGCGAACAGGGCGACGCGGACCTGGTCGAGGAGGCCAAGGAAGCGGGGTGTGACCAGCCTCTCGGGGGCAACGTAGAGCAGGTCGAGTCCGCCCTGTGACAACTGCCGCTCCACCCGGGCAGCCTCGGCGCCGTCAAGTGCCGAATTGAGGAAGGCTGCCTTCACGCCCAATTGACGCAGTGCCTCGACCTGGTCCTGCATGAGGGCGATGAGGGGCGAAACGACGATCGCCGTACCGTCCCGGAGCAAGGCCGGAAGCTGATAGCAGAGCGACTTGCCCCCACCGGTGGGCATCAGCACCAAGGCGTCGCCACCTTCGGCGAGATGCCAGACGATGGCTGCCTGTTCGCCGCGGAAGGCGTCGAATCCGAACACCTGGCGCAAGAGCGACAAGGCCCGGGGCGGGGCTGGGGAGGGGAGCGACGGCATGCGGGACGGCGGGGCGGCGGGGGCGACCAGCTTGCCACGTCTCCGCGTGAAAACGGTTCCAGAGACTGCGGGTCACGTCCTGCAGGGAGTGGGACCCAGTTCACGGTTTTGCCTACAGGCCACGTTCACTATATTCAGCAAGATTGCCTTGTAGTTCACATTTTTGGCGTGATACGGTGCCGGCCTAACGATTCCGTCACGCCGCAATAACGCCCTTGGGAAGTGACCCAATCACTCCCCGGGCGGTGGATGCAAGGTCGAAACAGGGGCTCCACATGGATTTCACGACTCGCAACAGCGGTTTGGGTTGGGCGTTCGGCGCCCTGCTCGCCTTCGGCGTCTTCGGCGCCGCGCACGCGCAGGCCAGCCCGATCGAGGTCAGCAGCGTCGCCTACCAGGAAGTCGAGGTGGTGGCGGCGGACGGCACCCGCTCGATCAAGCTCGAGCCCGCGGCGCGCATCGCGCCGGGCGGGGTGGTGGTCTACGAGATCACCTACCACAACGAGGCGGCCCAGCCCGCCACCGATGTCGCCATCAACAATCCGGTCGCGCGGGAACTGGTGTACCTCGATGCGTCCGTCGCGCCGAGCGCCGTGTCGGTGGATGGCGGCAAGCGCTTCGCGCCCCTGTCCGAGCTCACCGTCACCGGCGCCGACGGCAAGCCGCGTCCCGCGCAGCCGGCCGATGTGACCCACCTGCGGTGGACGATCGCGTCCGTCGCGCCCGATGCCGGCGGGAAGGTCAGCTTCCGCGCCCGGGTGAAGTAGGCAAGCGAATTCGGCCGAACCGCACCGCCGGCCTGGCAACGTGGTGCAAGCACGGTAAATGCGGCAACCGCCGGACCATCAGGAAACAGGGGATCCCAACATGAAGTGCAACAGGCTTTTGCTGGCCGGGGCGGCGTTGCTCCTGCTTGCCGGCGCGCCGGAGGTGTTCGCCCAGGCGACCACCGCCGGTACCCAGGTCAAGAACGAAACCACCGTGACCTACTCGGTCGGTGGCGTGACCCAGTCCACGGAGCCCACCGACGACGTCAGCTTCCTGGTCGACCGTCGCGTCGACCTGGTGGTGAACGAGGTCGGCGGCGGCTTCACCTCGGTCGTGCCGGGTGCCACGCCCAGCATCACCAACAACTACTTCCTGGCCTACACGGTCACCAACAACACCAACGACGTCATCGACGTGCGCCTGACGGCCGCCGAGCTTTCCGGCCAGACCGTGCACACCGAGGCCGACACCGCGGACACCAACAGCCCGTCCAGCCTGTCGCTGTACATCGACAACGAGTCGGGCGGCACCGCCTCCGACTGGGACGCGGCCGACACCGCCGTTCCGCAGGACACCGGCGTGTGGTACCTGGACCAGGTCGCGGCCGGCGACACGGTGACGGTGTTCGTGGTCTCCGGGCAGTTCGAGGATTCCGACACGCTCAGCAACGACGACGTGATGGGCGTGGTGCTCACCGGCGTCGCCGCCAGCGCGTGGGACGATCCCACCCTGCCGGCGGTCGCGAGCGTCGCCGACGGATACCCGACGGCGCGCGTGGCCGATGCCGGCAACCTCGGTGCGGACCTGACCGAGGACACCAACAGCGACGACCAGAACGCGGTCGAGAACGTGTTCGCGGACGCCGCCGACACCGACGGCAGCGGCGATGCCGCGGAGAATGGCCAGGACGACGCCTACGACGCGTACAAGGTCGCCACCACCACGATCACGGTGACCAAGCAGTCGCTGGTCTACTACGACCCGATCAACGGTGACGCCGACGGCGTGGGCAACGAGCCCAAGGCCATCCCCGGTGCGTTGGTGCTGTACTGCATCACCGTGAAGAACACGGGCGCCAGCGACGCGACGGACGTCGTGGTCAGCGACGCCATCCCGAACAATACCGCGTTCGTGGATGCCAACAGCGCCGTCACCAACGACATCACCAGCGCCGACAGCATCCGCTTCAGCACCGTGGATACCTGCACGTTCACCGACTGGGACAACGGCACCGCCGAGACCAGCGACAACACCGACGGCGGCACCGACAACCTCGTGGGCGACTACAACGTCACCACCGCGGGTGCGGTGACGACTTCGGTGCCGACGCTGGTCGACACCAGCGGCGTCACCACCACGATGTTCATGGTCGAAATCCAGTAATCCGCGCGGCCGCGGCCACGGCCGCGGGCGCGACTGGTTTCGATTCCTCTCGTTCCTTGCGGTCTGCCGGGATTTCCCGGCGGGCCGTGGACCGGTGGCCGTCGTGAACGCAGCCAAGCCCACAACCAGGCATCCCGGACGCGCCGCCAAGGCACTGCGAAAGCTGTGCCTGGCGTGGGCGGTCGCGCTGCTGTGTCCGGCCCTGGCAAACGCGGAAACGATCGAGAACACGGCTTCGGTCTCGTTCACGCGGAGCACGGGCGAGTCCGTGTCGCTGATGAGCAACACGGTCGTGACCCGGGTGCTGGCGCCGCCCGCGCCTGCTTCCATCGAGTTC
>DASWQG010000132.1:0-1777 GCA_036403775.1 Luteimonas sp. | reverse complement strand
CGTGGACCACTTCACGCAGGTCAACGACCGCCACGGCCACCTCACCGGCGACCAGGTGCTGGCGCGTATCGCCGGCACCTGCCGCGATGCGCTGCGCCACTTCGACCTGCTCGGCCGCACCGGTGGCGAGGAGTTCCTGGTGCTGCTGCCGCGCACGCGGCTCGAGCACGCGCAGCCCATCGCCGAGCGCCTGCGCACGGCGATCGCCGCCCTGGACTGCAGCGACATCGCCGAGGGCCTGCACCTGAGCATCAGCATCGGCATGGCGGAGCTGCGCGAGGACGACGCGCACCTGAAGGACCTCGTGGCGCGCGCCGACGCGGCGCTGTACCGGGCCAAGGCCAACGGCCGCAACCGCATCGAGGCCGAGGCGCGGGAACCCGAGCTGGCCTGAACGCGGCCAGCGAGCCAGCCGGGCATGGCTCGGCTCTACAGGGCGTCGGCGTCGAGTTCGCCGGTGCGGATGCGCACCACCTTGTCCAGGTCCCAGACGAAGATCTTGCCGTCGCCGATCTTGCCGGTGCCCGCCGCCTTCATCACCGCTTCCACGACCGCGTCGACCTGGTCGTCGGTCACCGCGACCTCGAGCTTGATCTTGGGCAGGAAGTCGACCACGTACTCGGCGCCGCGGTAGAGCTCGGTGTGGCCCTTCTGCCGGCCGAAACCCTTGACCTCGGTGGCGGTGATGCCGGCCACGCCCGCGTCGGCCAACGCCTCGCGCACGTCGTCGAGCTTGAACGGCTTGATGATCGCCATGACCATCTTCATCGGCGGGCCTCCTGTGCAGTCGCGCCAGCATAACGCGGCGATGCGGTATTCTCCGACGCGCCGCGGCACCCTCCGCCGACGGCGCGGCCCGCCGGCCCGGGCGATCCTCGCCCGACCCACCGGAGGAGCCGCATGGACGCCATGACGATGATCGACCTCAGCCAGATCGACGACCTCGCCCGCCGCCTCAGCAGCCTGGTGCCGCCCTCGTTGCGGCAGCCGCTGTCGAGCGAGGCGCGCGAGGAGCTGCAGCAGAACTTCAAGTCGGTGCTGCAGGCCGGCCTCGGCAAGCTCGACCTGGTGACCCGCGAGGAGTTCGACGTGCAGCGCGCGGTGCTGCTGCGCACGCGCGAACAACTGGAGGCGCTGCAGCGCAGCGTCGCCGAACTCGAAGCCCGCGACAAGCGCTGACCCTCCATGGGCCTGGCGATCGTGCACAGCCGTGCACGCGCCGGCGTGCGCGCGCCGGCGGTGCGGGTGGAAGTGCACCTGGGCGGCGGGCTGCCGAAGATGTCCATCGTCGGCCTGCCGGAAGCCGCCGTGCGCGAATCCAAGGAGCGCGTGCGCGCGGCGATCCAGTGCGCGCAGCTGGAATTCCCCGCGCGGCGGATCACCGTCAACCTGGCGCCGGCGGACCTGCGCAAGGAGGGCGGCCGCTTCGACCTCGCGATCGCGCTCGGGATCCTCGCCGCCAGCGGGCAACTGCCGGTCGCGGCATTGCGCGACGTCGAGGTGCGGGGCGAGCTCGCATTGACTGGCGAATTGCGCGCGGTGGACGGCGTGTTGCCGGCCGCCCTTGCCGCAACGCAGGCGGGGCGCGGACTGGTGGGGCCCGAAGCCAACGGCGCCGAGGCGGCGTTGGCGCGGGGCCTGGTCGCGTGGACCGCGCACACGCTGCTGGAAGTCTGCGCGGGGCTGGAGGGTCGCAAGCCGTTCGCGCGCGCGGTCGCGCCCGCGGCCGACGCGATGGCCGTGCCGGACCTGTGCGACGTGCGCGGCCAGTCACGGG
>DASWQG010000131.1:0-2707 GCA_036403775.1 Luteimonas sp. | reverse complement strand
CTGGCCGCGTGCGCGCCCGCGTTCGCGCAGCGTGCCGGGCAGGCGCCGCCAGCGCCCGGCGGCTCGCCGGTCGAGGGCATCTTCGACCGGTGGGATACCGACGGCAACGGCCTTCTGTCCCGCGACGAGTTCGCCACGGGCTGGGCGGCGCAGGCGATCGTGGCCCGCAAGGCGGCGCTGGAATCCATGCAGGAAGGCCTGCACGAACAGTTCGCCGCGGTGGACGCCAACGACAACGGCGGGATCGACGCCGACGAGTACGGCGAGCTGGTGCTGGTGCGACGCGCCGGCGCGAAGGCCCCGGCGATGGCGACGTTCGACGCCAACGCAGATGGCCGCCTCCAGTTCGACGAATACCTGCAGCTGGTCAGGCGCATGGCGCAACCGCAGGCCAGGCCATGAACTTCCAGGTCGTCCCGGTCTGGAAGCAGGTCACGCCGGCGCTGGAGGCCGAGCTGGTGGCGTTCTGGGAGCGCAACCGCGCGCTCGGCGATGCCGCCCGGGCGCAGGAGCGCGCCGCGCAGGCGGTGTGCATCGGTCGCGACGACCACGGTGCCGTGTGCGCGGTGGGCACCGCCGTGGTGAGGGTCCTTCCGCGCCTGCGCCAGCCGGCCTACTACTACCGGCAGTTCTTCGACGCGTCGCAGCGCGGCCAGCGACAGACCGTGCCGTTCATGGCGCGCGTGCGCGAGGTCCTGCAGGCGTACAACGCTTCGCTGCCGCAACCGGAATCGCTCGGCCTGCTGGTCGAGCTCGAGAGCCGGTTGCTCGCTTCGCGCTACACGCGCGCCAGCGAAGCCGGCTTCCACTTCATCGGCTATTCGCCGCGCGGCCTGCCGCTGTTCGCGTCCTGGTTCCAGGACGCGACCTTGCTGCCGCCGGCACCCATCCGCACCCGCAACGCGGCACCGCAGCACCACGGCCAATCCAACACGGGGATCACCGCATGAAACACCACGCACGCCTCCTGAGCCTCGCCATCGTTTCCGCGTTGGTCGCCAGCTCCACGGCACTGGCCGCCACCCCCGGCGCCGCCTCCGAAGCCTCCGCGAGCGCGAAGGCCGCCGCGATCGCCCGGGCCCAGGCGCTGATCGACGGGCCCGCGCGCACGCTGGTCCACCGTGCGAGCGGCGACGCCTTCGCCGCCGAAGCCACGGCCGTGCACATCGACGGCAACGGCACCGAGCACGTCCGCTTCGCCCGGAGCTACCAGGGCGGCATCCCGGTGGTGGGCGGCGACTTCGTCCTGCATTCGCGCAACGGCAAGGTCCTGGGCGCCAGCCAGACGCTGCCGTCCAGCAAGCGCCCGTCGATCACGCCCTCCTACGCGAGCAAGCTCGCCGTCGCCAAGGCCGCCGCGCTCTTCGCCATTCCCTACAGCAGCGGGCCGGAGACGCGCCTGGTGCTGTATGCGCTGTCGGGCGCGCCCCGCCTCGCGCACGAGGTGGTGCTCCATGGCGTCCGCCCGGACCAGACGCCGACGCAGATGCACTACTTCATCGATGCGCAGGACGGCACGGTGCTCGACCAGTGGGACGAGGTGCAGACCGCGCGCCCGGGCCGCGACGGCGGTGGCTGCAGCGGCGCGGTCGCCGCGGAAGGCACCGGCCACAGCCTCACCGAGGGCACGGTGGCGATCGACACCGCCAGGTGCGGCAGCAGCTACCAGCTGCTGGACCTGTCCCGCGGCGGCGGCTACACGACCAACATGGGCATGCGCCAGAGCGGCATGGGCTCGGTCTACGTCGACGCCGACAACACCTGGGGCAACGGCGGGCTCGACAACTCCGCCACCGTCGCGGTGGACGCGCACTTCGGCGTCTCCACCACGTGGGACTACTACCAGGCCGTGCACGGCCGCATGGGCATCGCCAACAACGGCGCGGGCGCGGTCAGCCGCGTCCATTACGGCCGCAACTACGCCAACGCGTTCTGGCGCGACTCCTGCTTCTGCATGACCTTCGGCGACGGCGACAACGGCGTCTCGGTGCTGCCGCTGGTCGCGCTGGACATCGCCGGCCACGAAATGACCCATGGCGTGACCAGCCGCTCGGCCGACCTGGTGTATTCGGGCGAGTCCGGCGGCCTCAACGAGGCGACCTCGGACATCTTCGGCACGATGGTGGAGTACTACGCCGACAACGCCCACGACGCCGGCGACTACCTGATCGGCGAGGAGATCTTCCCGGACAACCCGGGCGACCTCGCGATCCGCTACATGTTCAAGCCGAGCCTGGACGGCGCGTCGCCGGATTGCTACGTGCCGGATTTGGGCGACTACGACGTGCACTACAGCTCCGGCGTGGCCAACCACTTCTACTACCTGCTGGCCGAGGGCGCGGTGGTGCCCGAGGGCTTCGGCGAGGACGGCCTGGGCCTGGCCGCCAGCGACCTGGTCTGCAACGGCAACACCGCGATCACCGGGATCGGTCGCGAGGCGGCCAGCAGGATCTGGTATCGCGCGTTGACCGTGTACATGACCTCGGGCACCGACTACGCCGCGGCGCGCGCCGCGACGATGGCGGCCGCCGCCGACCTGTACGGCGCCGGCTCGGCGCAGCAGAACGCCGTGGCCGCGGCGTGGGACGCGGTGTCGGTGTTCTGACCGAAGTCCTCCAGGGCAATGAAAAAGGGCGCCGATGGCGCCCTTCTTCATGTCGCGGCTTGCGCCGTTCCCTCAGGGGGTCCCGCGGGACCCGTGGCGGTC
>DASWQG010000130.1:0-4413 GCA_036403775.1 Luteimonas sp. | reverse complement strand
CGCGGCGCGCAGCCTGCGCGCCGGTCTCGCCGGTGACCAGCATCCAGCCGCCCAGCGTGCCGGTGGCCTTCAGCGCGGCAGCCGCGGCGATGGCCATCGCCGCCCACGGCCCGCAGATCGCGGCGGCGACCAGCGCGAACGGCGCGCTCGAAGCCTCGAGTTCCGCGGCGGGCACGATGCCCATCACCAGCACCGAGGAGGCGATGTACACGACGCCGGCGATCAGGATGCCGCCCAGCGTCGCCTTCGGCACGTCGCGGTCCGGATCGCGCACCACGCCAGCGATCATCGCGCCCGTCTCCAGCCCGACGAACGCCCAGAACACCGGCGACAATGACTTGAAGACGACCTGCGCGTCGGAATCCGCGGTGACATTCCAGGCCGCCTCGTACAGGCCGCGGTCGAAGCTGCTCCATCCGAACAGCAGGACCAGCGCCACCGGCGCCAGCCCCAGCACCACGCACAGCGACTGGAACTTCGCCACCGGCTTGGGGCCGAGCAGGTTGATCGCGAACATCAGCCAGATCAGCACGATCTGGCCGCCGACCTGCACGCGCGGGTCGGTGGCGTCCAGCGGCAGCAGCATCACCAGGTAGCCGAACGCCGCCACCGCGATCGCGTTGTTGCCGATCCACGACGAGGCCCAGTACAGCGAGGAGGCGAGGAAGCTCGCGTCGCGGCCGAGCGCCGGCCGCACGTAGTCGTCGGCGGAGCTGAGGTCGGGGTAGTCGCGGGCCAGTCGCGCGAAGGCGCCGCCCAGGACGAGGGCGAGCGCCGTGCCGATGATCCAGCCGAAGGCGGTCACCGCGCCCGCGCCGGCGAGGTTCGCCGGCAGCAGGAAGAAGCCCGAGCCGATCATGTTGTTGGCGACCACGAAGGTCGCCAGCAACGGTCCGATCTTGCGCGAGCCCGGTGTCGCGCCGTCCAAGTGGTTAGGCCTGCGGGCCCTCGTGGAACGGCGGCTCCGGCGGCGGCACTTCGCCACCTTCCGGCCCGGTGATGCCGCGGCCCAGGTCGCTGTGGCGGTAGCCGTAGAAGCGGTAGACCAGCAGGCCGATCGCCGCCCAGATGAAGAACAGGCTGATCGTGTACATCGACAGGTTCACGAACAGCAGCACGCAGCCGGCGACCGCGAGCGGGCAGACCACCCACACCATCGGGGTGCGGAACGGGCGATGCCGGTTCGGCTGGCTCTTGCGCAGGATCATCACGCCGATCGAGACCATGATGAAGGCGAACAGCGTGCCGGAGTTCGAGATGTCGGCGAGGATGCCCACCGGGAACATCGCGCCGAACAGGGCCACGAACACGCCGGTGATGATCGTCACCACGTGCGGGGTGTGGTAGCGCGGGTGGACCCGCGACAGCACTTCCGGCAGCAGGCCGTCGCGCGACATCGTGAAGAAGATGCGGGTCTGGCCGTAGATCATCATCAGCACCACCGACGGCAGCGCCAGCGCCGCGGCCAGGCCGATCATGTTGCCGAGGTCGTCGAAGCCGAGCATGCGCATCACGTGCGCCAGCGGCTCCTTGCTGCACACCAGCGCATCGGAGCCGACGCAGGCGGCCGCCATCTCCGGCGTGCCCGGCGAGAGCACGCCGTTCGGGCCGAACATCGGGTCCGAACCGGCCGCGCCGACCGCGCCGTAGCCGACCAGCAGGTAGAAGATGGTGCAGATCAGCAGCGAGCCGATCAGGCCGATCGGGATGTTGCGGTTCGGGTTCTTGGTCTCCTCCGAGGCGGTGGAGACCGCGTCGAAGCCGACGTAGGCGAAGAAGATCGAGGCCGCGGCGCCGAGCACGCCGATGCCGCCCATCGGGCTGCCCCAGCCGGTCGGGAAGAACGGCTCGAAGTTCTCGCTCTGCACGGCCGGCAGCGAGATCGCGATGAACGCGATCAGCGCGGCGACCTTGATCGAGACCAGCACCGCGTTGACCTTGGCCGACTTCGAGGTGCCGATCACCAGCAGCCAGGTCACCACCAGCGCGATCAGGCAGGCCAGCAGGTTGAAGGTGCCGCCGTCATACGGGCCGGTCCGCAGGAAGCGCGGCAGGGCCAGCGAGCCGGGTTCGACCATGCCGAACAGGTCGGTATGCATCAGCAGGCCATTCATGTAACCCGACCAGCCGACCGAGACCGCCCCCGCGGCCACCGCGTATTCGAGCACCAGCGCCCAGCCGACGATCCAGGCCAGCGCCTCGCCGAGTACGCCGTACGTGTAGGTATAGGCCGAGCCGGAGACCGGGACCATCGCCGCCAGTTCCGCGTAGGCCAGCGCGGCGAGCGCGCACACCACCGCGGCGATCACGAAGGCGATCATCATCGCCGGGCCGGCCTTCTGGCCCGCCTCGGCGGTGAGTACGAAGATGCCGGTGCCGATCACGGCACCGATGCCGAGCATCGTCAGCTGGAATGCCCCCAACTGCCGGGTCAGGGCCTTCTTGCCTGCCGTCTCCAGGATCTTGTCCAGCGGCTTGACGCGCCAAAAAAGCATCGTGTTCTCCCCAGGTCTTGCGAATGGCGCACGGCAGCCCCGTGCGAGTGCAGTGGCCGACCTTACCTTCCGGGCAGGGGGCGGCACAAGCGCCGATCGGCACCCGGGCGCGATCCGCGATAATCGGCGCATGGACGATGGAAGGCCCGGGAGCCGCCCCGGGGGGCTGCAGGCGGCGCTGGCGGACTACCGCGCGCGCTGGCCGGCCGAGGCGGGCACGATCGCGCACTTCGAAGCGCTGCTCGGCGAGGGCGCGCACGCGTTCGCGCGCGACCGGCTGGCGGGGCACTTCACCGCCTCGTCCTGGCTGGTGGCCGCCGACGGGGCGCGCACGCTGCTCACCCACCATCGCAAGCTCGGCCTGTGGCTGCAGCTGGGCGGCCACGCCGACGGCGACACCGAACTGCCGCGCGCGGCGCTGAAGGAAGCGCAGGAGGAGTCCGGCCTGCCCGGGTTGCGCCTGGCCGGCGAGGCGATCTTCGACCTCGACCGGCACTGGATCCCGGAACACAAGGGCGTGCCGGCGCACTGGCACTACGACGTGCGCTACGTGGTGCGGTCGGGGGAGGTCGAGGCGTTCGTGGTCAGCGACGAGTCGCACGCGCTGGCCTGGCGCGACATCGCCGCGCTGGCGTGCGACGACGCGGCGGACGCCTCGGTCCGCCGCATGGCCCAGAAATGGGGACGGAGTTAGTTAATTCCGGGACATGGCAGCGCACTGTCCCCAAATTAATTACCTCCGTCCCCTTTTTTAGTCGGCGCGGCCGGCGAACTCGCCGGTCGTGGTGTTGACCCACACCTTCTCGCCGTTGGCGATGTATTCGGGCACCTGGATCTCGATGCCGGTGGACAGCTTCGCCGGCTTCGGCCGCTTGGTCGCGGTGCCGCCCTTGAGCTCGGGCGGGGTCTCGACCACCTCGATCGCGACGCTCTGCGGCAGCTGCACCGCGACCGGCAGCTCGTCGATGATCTGCACGTAGCAGCCCGACAGGTCGTCGACGATGTAGCCCGCGGCGTCGCCGACGACGTCGGCATCGAGCGTGTACGGGGTGTAGTCCTCGTCGTCGAGGAACACGAAGGCATCGCCGTCGCGGTACGAATAGGTGGCCTGCCGGCGCGACAGCTCCACCTCCTTCATCTCGTCCTCGGCGCCCATGCTCACGTCCAGCTTGGTGCCGCCGGGCACCGAGTACATGGTGAAGCGGTACTTGACGTTGCCGCCGCGCCCCTGCGGCGAGCTGCGCTCGATGTCGCGCACCTGGTACACCGTGCCGTTGTGCTCGACGACGTTGCCCTTCTTGATGTCGTAGGCCTTCATGGGAGTCCGTTACTTGGGGGCGAGGCGCGTGGCGCCGTCCAGGCGGATGGTCTCGCCGTTGAGGTAGGTGTTGCCGAGGATGAAGGCGACCAGCGCCGCGTATTCCTCCGGCTGGCCCAGGCGCGAGGGGAACGGGATCGAGGCGGCCAGCGACTGCTGCACGCTGTCGGGCATGCCGTCCACCATCGGCGTCCAGAACACGCCCGGGGCGATGGTCATCACGCGGATGCCGAAGCGCGCCAGTTCGCGCGCCATCGGCAGGGTCATGCCGACCACGCCGCCCTTGGACGCGGAATAGGCCGCCTGGCCGATCTGGCCCTCGTAGGCCGCCACCGAGGCGGTGTTGACGATCACGCCGCGCTCGCCGTCCACGCCCGCGGCGTTGTCCTGCATCTTCGCCGCGGCGGCCTTGGCGACGTTGAAGCTGCCGACCAGGTTCACCATCACCGTCGCCTGGAACTGCGACAGCGGCATCGGGCCTTCCTTGCCGAGCACGCGCCCGGCGCCGAGGATGCCGGCGCAGTTCACCACCACGGTGAGGCCGCCCATCGCCTCGCGCGCGGCATCGACGTTGGCCCCCACGCCGGCCTCGTCGGTGAC
>DASWQG010000129.1:0-6056 GCA_036403775.1 Luteimonas sp. | reverse complement strand
CGGCGACAGCAGCTACCTCGACATCCCGGCGTTCCGGCGGCGCCAGGCGGATTGAAGGATTGCCCCTCATCCGCTCCTTCGGGGCACCTTCTCCCCGCGAGCGGGGAGAAGGGAGGGTGGGGGGCGCCCATGTCCCGGAATCATTGGCCGGTCGGAGCCCCGACCGGCCCTTTTCCGGGGAATCCGCTCCGTTCAGGTTCAGCCGCCGGTGGTAATCTTCGTCCCCTTCACGCCGACGCGCGCGTAATCCCAAGGCGCCCCAGCCGCGAGCCCGCATGCTGCAGCAACGCACCCTCAAGAACGTGATCCGCGCCACCGGCGTCGGGCTGCACAGCGGCGAGAAGGTCTACCTCACCCTGCGCCCGGCCGCCGTGGAGACCGGCATTGTGTTCCGCCGGGTGGACATGGAGCCCGCGGTCGAGATCCCGGCCGATGCGCAACTGGTCACCGAAACCATGCTCTGCACCGGCCTGTCGCGCGACGGCGGCAAGGTGCTGACGATCGAACACCTGATGTCGGCCTTCGCCGGGCTCGGCATCGACAACGCCTACGTCGACCTCTCGGCGCCCGAAGTGCCGATCATGGACGGCTCGGCCGGACCCTTCGTGTTCCTGCTGCAGTCCGCGGGACTGGTCGAGCAGAACGCGCCCAAGCGCTTCATCCGCATCCGCGAGCCGATCGAGGTCAGCGACGGCGACAAGGTCGCGCGCTTCACCCCGCACGACGGCTTCCGCCTGGATTTCACCGTGGAGTTCAACCATCCGGCGATCCCGCGCACGCAGTCGCGGGCGGTGGTGGAGTTCTCCAGCGAGGCCTACATCCGCGAGGTCAGCCGCGCGCGCACCTTCGGCTTCATGCGCGACCTGGAGTTCATGCGCGAGCGCAACCTCGGCCTCGGCGGCTCGATGGACAACGCCATCGTCCTGGACGAGTTCCGGGTGCTGAACGACGACGGCCTGCGCTACGCCGACGAGTTCGTGCGGCACAAGATCCTCGACGCGGTGGGCGACCTGTACCTGGCCGGCCACCCGATCATCGGCGCCTACGAGGCGCGCAAGTCCGGCCACGCGCTCAACAACAAGCTCGTGCGCGCCCTGCAGGCCCAGCCGGCGGCCTGGGAGATCGTCACCTTCGACGACGAGCGCGAAGCGCCCGCGGCCTACGGCCTCGCCGTCCCCGCCTGAGCCCCTCCAACGAATTCTTAACGAATTCAGGGGCTTCGATTAACTTTTCACACGGCCTCGACGGTTAGCATCCCCCCGGTCCGGCGTGGGTGCCACGTGAAATCGGCCCCGTACCGGCCAATCAGGTTCCCTTCTTTTTCGAGCCCGGCGTTGCCTCGTCCAGCGAGGCCAGCGCGGCTTCGAGGGCCTGGCGCGTTGCCGCGGACATGGGCCGGGGCGGGCGCGGGGCGGGGGAACCGGCCTGGAGTGGCATCGTCGCGGCCTTGACCACGACGGCGTCGCATTGGAGCCCGACGGAACGGGCGGCGTCGAGGAGTTCGGCCGAAGCGAGGCGCAGCCGCGCCCGCCAGACCGGGGAATCGACGAGGAACACCAGCCTGCCGCCGTCCACGTTCGCCAGCCGCGCATGCGCGGCGATCGCGGGGGGCAGGTGGGGACGCAGCCGCTGTTCCAGCGCATCGAGCCACAGGGCCCGGCGCAGGGGATCGGCATTCGCGCCCGCGAACAGCGCTTCGAGCGCCTCGCGTGGCGGCCTGGACGAACGGGACATGCACATGACTCTACATAAGTTCTTCGACCACCTGCGCCGGCGCCTCGCCCACAGCGGGCATCACGCGCTCGAGGTGGCCACCCGCCGGCCGCTGCTGGCCGCGGTGGTGCTGCTGGCCTCCGGCATCGCGATGGGGGCCGGCGCCCGTACCGGCGTCGCCTCCGCGCAACTGGCGATCCTGCAGCAGGAGAACGCGGCCCAGGCCGCCGCCCTCGCCGAGACCCGGGTCCAGGCGCAGCGCGAGGTCAACGCCCTGGCCGCGCGGCTCGGTGAGCTGCAGGCGCAGGCCAACCGGCTCAACGCGCTCGGCGAGCGCCTGGCCCAGGCCGGCGAGCTGGAGGACGGCGAGTTCGATTTCGGCGCGCCGGTGGGCATCGGCGGCCCGGCCACCGCGACGCTGGATATCCCGGCGGGCGAGCTTCGGGAGGGCATCGACGCGCTCGATGCGCAGTTCCGTGCCTCGGGCGCGCAGCTGTCGGTGATGGCGTCGCTGATGATGGACCAGAAGCTGGCCGCGGACGCCACCCCGTCGCGCACCCCTGTCGCGCACAGCTACATCACCTCCGGGTTTGGTCGCCGCGCGAACCCGTTCGGTGGCGGTGGCGAATACCACCGCGGCATCGACTTCCACGCCCGCACCGGGGATCCGGTGCTGGCGGTGGCCGACGGCGTGGTCAGCTATGCCGGCGTGCGGTCGGGCTACGGCAAGGTCATCGAGATCGACCATGGCAACGGCTACGTGACCCGCTATGCCCACAACTCGACGCTCCTGGCCCGGGTGGGCGACCTGGTGCGCTCCGGGGAGCAGGTGGCCGAGGCGGGCTCCACTGGCCGCTCCACCGGCGCCCATGTGCACCTGGAGGTGTGGGACGGGGGCCGGGTGGTGAATCCCATGCGCTTGATTTCTCGGGCCACGCCTTCACGTTAGAATCCGCAGTTGCCGTGAAAAGGGGCGCCTGGCGCCCTTTTTCGTTTCCGGCGGATCCGTCGCCAGGCGCGTCCGCCCCCGCCAGACCGGAACACCCATGCTCAACCGCTTGCTCACCTCCGTCTTCGGCAGCCGCAACGAGCGCCTGCTCAAGCAACTCGGCGGCATCGTCAGGAAGATCAACGCCCTCGAGCCGCAGATGCAGGCGCTCAGCGACGAGGAACTCAAGGGCAAGACCCCCGAATTCCAGCAGCGCATCGCCAACGGCGAATCGCTGGACAAGCTGCTCCCCGAGGCGTTCGCGGTGTGCCGCGAGGCCGCGCAGCGCGTGCTGGGCATGCGCCATTACGACGTGCAGCTGATCGGCGGCATGGTCCTGCACATGGGCAAGATCGCCGAGATGCGCACCGGCGAGGGCAAGACCCTGGTGGCGACGCTGCCCACCTACCTCAACGCGCTCGCCGGCAAGGGCGTGCACGTGGTCACCGTCAACGACTACCTGGCCCGCCGCGACTCGGCCTGGATGGGCCGCCTGTACAACTGGCTCGGCCTGAGCGTCGGCGTGGTCTACCCGGGCATGCCGCATGGCGACAAGCACGCCGCGTACGCCGCGGACATCACCTACGCGACCAACAACGAGATCGGCTTCGACTACCTGCGCGACAACATGGCGCTGTCGAAGCAGGACCGCTTCCAGCGCGGCCTGAACTACGCGATCGTGGACGAGGTCGACTCGATCCTGATCGACGAGGCGCGCACCCCGCTGATCATCTCCGGCCCCGGCGACGAGTCGCAGGAGCTGTACATGAAGGTGGACCGCATCGTCCCCCACCTCGTCCGGCAGAAGGAAGAGGAAGGCGAGGGCGACTTCTGGGTCGACGAGAAGGGCAAGCAGGTCTACCTGTCGGAGGCGGGCCAGGAGAAGGCCGAGGACCTGCTGCGCCAGGCCGGCATCCTGGAAGGCGAAGACAGCCTGTACGCCTCGCACAACATCCACGTGGTCCACCACCTCAACGCCGCGATGCGCGCGCACGCCATCTACCAGCGCGACGTGGACTACATCGTCCGCGACGGCGAGGTGGTGATCGTCGACGAGTTCACCGGCCGCACGCTGCCGGGCCGCCGCTGGTCGGACGGCCTGCACCAGGCGGTGGAGGCGAAGGAGCGGGTCAACGTCCAGCGCGAGAACCAGACGCTGGCCTCGATCACCTTCCAGAACCTGTTCCGCATGTACGGCAAGCTCTCGGGCATGACCGGCACCGCGGACACGGAAGCCTACGAGTTCCAGTCGATCTACGGCCTGGAAGTGGTCGTGATCCCGACCCACCGGCCGATGGTGCGCAAGGACCATTCCGACGCGGTGTTCCTCAACCGCGCCGGCAAGTATCGCGCGGTGATCAACGAGCTCAAGGAAGTGCACGCCAAGGGCCAGCCGGTGCTGGTCGGCACCACCTCGATCGAGGTCTCGGAAATGCTCAGCGAGCAGCTGCGCGAGGCCGGGATCCCGCACGAGGTGCTCAACGCCAAGCAGCACGAGCGCGAGGCGCAGATCGTCGCCCAGGCCGGCCGCCCGGGCGCGGTGACCATCGCCACCAACATGGCCGGCCGCGGCACCGACATCGTGCTCGGCGGCTCGCTGGACGCGGAGATCGCCCAACTCGAGGCCGAGACCGGCGCGCCGGTGGACGAGGCAACGCGCGCGAAGCTGAAGGCGGCCTGGCAGGAGCGCCACGATGCGGTCAAGGCCGCGGGCGGCCTGCACATCGTCGGCACCGAGCGCCACGAGTCGCGGCGCATCGACAACCAGCTGCGCGGCCGCTCCGGCCGCCAGGGCGACCCGGGTTCCAGCCGGTTCTACCTGTCGCTGGAAGACAACCTGATGCGCATCTTCGCCGCCGACTGGGTGCAGAAGGTCATGGCGCGCATGGGCCTGAAGGAAGACGACATCATCGAGTCGCCGCTGGTCTCCAAGCAGATCGCCAACGCGCAGCGCAAGGTCGAGGCCCACAACTTCGACATCCGCAAGAACCTGCTGGACTTCGACGACGTCAACAACGACCAGCGCAAGGTGATCTACCAGCAGCGCAACGAGCTGCTGGAGGCCGACAGCATCCAGGACAGCATCGACGGCATCCGCCAGGACGTCGTGGCCGAGACCGTCCGCCGCTACGTGCCGGACAACTCGATCGACGAGCAGTGGGACCTGCCGGGCCTGGAGGCCGAGCTGGCGCGCGACTTCGGCGTGCCGCCGCGCCTGGCCGCGGAGGTCGCCTCGCGCAAGGAAGTGGATGCCGAGCAGATCGCCGAGGAAGTGCAGCGGGAAGTCGCCCGCGTCTTCGAGGAGAAGGAAGCGCAGGTCGGCGCGGACACGATGCGCCTGATCGAGAAGCACGTGATGCTCAGCGTGCTGGACGACAACTGGAAGCAGCACCTGTCGCGCATGGACTACCTGCGCCAGGGCATCCACCTGCGCGGCTACGCGCAGAAGCAGCCCAAGCAGGAGTACAAGCACGAGGCCTTCGAGCTGTTCAGCGAGATGCTGGAGAAGGTCAAGCGCGAGGTCGTGACCATGCTGGCGCGCGTGCGCCTGCGCAGCGAGGAGGAAGTCGCGGCGATGGAAGCAGCCGAGCGCGCCGAGGCCCAGCGCCAGGCCGAGCGCCTGCAGTTCCAGCACGCCGACGCCGGCGGCCTGGGCGCCGACGAGGAGGCGCAGCAGGCCGCCCAGGCGCAGGCGATGGCGGCCTCGATGCAATCGCAGGTGCCCAAGGTCGGCCGCAACGATCCCTGCCCCTGCGGCAGCGGCAAGAAGTTCAAGCATTGCCACGGCCAGCTGGCGTGACCCGACCCGTGGGGGAGACGCGAGCCGCGACCAGCCCGCATGCCGGATCCTGACCCAGCGCCCATCCACGTCCTCGCCGGCGTCCTCACCGACGCCCGCGGCCGGGTCCTGCTGGCGCGGCGCACCGAGGGTCGCGACCTGGCCGGCCTGTGGGAATTTCCCGGCGGCAAGCGCGAGCCGGGCGAGAGCGCCGAGGAGGCGCTGGCGCGGGAACTCGAGGAGGAGCTCGGCATCCGCGTCGAGCTGGGCGCGCCGCTCATCACCGTGCCGCATCGCTACCCGCACAAGCGCCTGCGCCTGGACGTGCGCAGGATCGCAGGCTGGGAGGGCACGCTGAAGGGACTGGATGGCCAGGCCCTCGCCTGGGTGCCCCGTTCCAAGCTGGCGAGTTACGCGATGCCGGGCGCCGACCGTCCCGTGGTGGCGGCCTTGCTGCAGCCCGACCGCTACCTGGTGACCCCGCCGCCTACCGCGGACGCGACCGGCTGGCTACCGGGCCTGGCGCGCGCGCTGCACGCCGGGGGCATCGCGCGCGTGCAACTGCGCGGGCCCGGC
>DASWQG010000128.1:0-11163 GCA_036403775.1 Luteimonas sp. | reverse complement strand
GGGACCGGAAGGCACGCGCGTCAACGCGATCTCGGCCGGGCCGATCAAGACCCTGGCGGCGTCGGGCGTGGGCAACTTCCGCAAGATGCTGTCCACCTTCGAGGCCACCGCGCCGCTGCGCCGCAACGTCACCATCGAGGATGTCGGCAACGCCGCGGCGTTCCTGTGCTCGGACCTGGCGTCCGGCATCACCGGCGAGGTGACCTACGTGGACGCCGGCTTCAGCATCGTCGGCATGGGCGGGATCGAATAGGTCGAGCGACCGTCCGGAAACGAAAAAAAGCCCGGCGGTCGCCGGGCTTTTTTTCGGGCGCATCGCGCGGCGACTACAGCCGGTCTTCGGCGACCTCGACGCGGGCCTGCCGGCGCAACTGGCGGACCAGTCCCTGGACGTCGGCGTTGCCGGCGATGCCCGCCAGCTGTTCGGCCAGCGACTTGCGCTGCTGCTCGTTGGCCTCGGCCGGGTCGCCCGGGGTGACCTTGGACACCGCGTACACCACGATGCGGCCGTCATCGAGCACGACCTTGCCGGCGCTCGGCTTGCCGCCCGCCGGATGCGGCGCGGAGAAGATCGCCTCGTTCGCTTCGGCGGTCGGCATCGGCATGCCGCGCGGCAGCGACGGCACGCTGGTGGCGGCCAGCTGCCTGCCCGCCGCCACTTCGTCCAGCGGCTTGCCGCCGCGCACGGCGGCGACCATCGCCTCGGCGGCCTGTTCCGCGGCCTTGGCGGCCCGGTCCTTGCGCACCGCCGCGATCACCTGGCTGGCGACTTCCGACAGCGGGCGCTGGCGCTCCGGCTCGTGGGCGACAACGCGGATCAGCACGCTGTGCATCGGCCCGAGCTCGATCGGGTCGCTGACGGTGCCGTCCTGGACCAGCGCCTCGGAGAACGCGGCGCGCTGCACGGCGGCGTTGCCGGCCACGCCCGACGCGCCGGCGCCACGCACCAGGGTGCCGCTGCGCTGCACCGGCAGGTTCGCGCTGGCCGCCGCGGAGGTCAGCGAATTCGGGTTGCGATAGACCTGGTCGACCAGCTTGCCGGTGACCTCGTTGAACATGCGCTCGCGGTCGGCTTCCAGCTGTTCCTGGGCGAGCTGCGCGCGCACCTCCTCGAACGGGATTTCGGCGCCGGGCTTGACCTCGCGCAGCTGGATGACGTGCCAGCCCGACTCGGTTTCCACGGGACCGGCGATCGTGCCCGGCTGCATCGCGAACAGCGCCTTGGAGAACGGCTCCGGGACCATGCCCTCCGGCGTGACCCAGCCCAGGTCGCCGCCCGTGCCGGTCGAACCCGTGTCGTCGGAATGCTCGCGCGCCAGCGCGGCGAAATCGGCGCCCGGCGCCTTGGCCAGCGCGGCGATGCGTTCGGCCTCCGCCTTCGCCTTGGCCTTGGCCGCGGCGTCGGCATCGGCCGGCACCTCGACGAGGATGTGCGAGACCAGGCGCTGCTCGGGCTGGCTGAAGCGCAGCTTCTCGGCGGCGTAACGCTGGCGCAGTGCCTCGTCGCCGGCGGGCGCCGGCTGCAGGTTGCGGCCGTCGATCTCGACGTATTCGAACTGCACCGTTTCCGGCGCGCGGAATTCCGCCTTGTGCGCGTCGTACCAGGCCTGGATCTCGGCGGCGCCCACGGCGCCGGTGTCCGGCTCGGGGGCCGGCAGGATCGCGAAGGATACGTCGCGGGTCTCGCCCACCAGGCGCAGCACGCGGTCCAGCTGCGTCTTCGTGGCGAAGGCGCTCTGGGACAGCGCCGCCGGAATCAGCGTGCGCTGCAGGTCCTCGCGCACCAGCTGCTCGAATTCGGTCGGGCTGCGCTGCGGCACCTGCGAGGCCAGCACCAGCTGGTACTGCTGCGGGTCGAACCGGCCGTCGGTCTGGAAGGCGGGGATCGACTGGATCTCGTTGCGGACCATCGCGTCGCCGATGGCGATGCCGGTGCGGTCGGCCATGAGCTCCATCAGCTTGCGGTCGACCATCTGGTCGAGCACTTCGCGCTTCTTCTCCGGGGTGGCGAAGGCGCGCGTGTCGAAGGCGTCGCCCTGCGCTTCGCGCTCGCGCTGGCGGAGCTGCTCGAACTCGGTGCGGAACTCGTCGGCGCCGATCTCCTCGCGTTCCCACAGCATGCTCGCCGGCCACCAGTGCGGCGCTTCCGGCCACCACTGCGGCGGGACCTCGACCTGCGCGGCCCAGGTCGCGTTGCGCTGGGTCATGTACTGCTCCATGCCGAAGAACGCGAACGGGATGGTCAGCAGCCCGAGGACGGTGCCGGCGATCCAGCCTGAGGTCTTGTCGCGGAGTTTCTGCAGCATCGGAAGCGGGTCTTGCAGGCGGCGGAGCCGCGCAGTTTACCCGGAAAGGGCGCGGGCCCGCTCGCGCGGGCCTCCGTACCGACAAAAGCAGGAGGCCCGCTTGCGCGGGCCTCCTGGGCAAAACGATGGCGGAGTGGACGGGACTCGAACCCGCGACCTCCGGCGTGACAGGCCAGCATTCTAACCAACTGAACTACCACTCCGCGGAGCCGGGCATGATACAGGCGCGACACGCGCCCTGCAACACTCCGGCGACGTCGAAACCCGGCGTGGTGGGTGCTGAGGGGATCGAACCCCCGACCCTCTCCTTGTAAGGGAGACGCTCTACCGCTGAGCTAAGCACCCCCGCCCCCGCATCATAAAAGAAGCCCGGCTTGCGCCGGGCTTCCGGTGACCACGACCAGCGGCGTATCAGCCGTTGACGGCATCCTTGAGCGCCTTGCCGGCCTTGAAGCCCGGGTTCATCGAGGCGGCGATCTTGATCTCCTCGCCCGTGCGCGGGTTGCGCCCGGTGCGGGCCGCACGCTTGCGCACGTCGAACGTGCCGAAGCCCACCAGGGTGACGCTGTCGCCCTTCTTCAGCGCCTTGGTGATGGTGGAGATCATGGCATCGACGGCGCGGCCAGCGTCGGCGCGCGACAGTTCGGACGCGCCGGCCACGGCTTCGATGAATTCGGCTTTGTTCATTGCTTGGCTCCCTGTGCGGCACGCATGGCCGCCGGATGTGGAATCGACTGTTGGGCAACCGGCGTTCCCCGCCGGCATGAGGCCGGCGCCGGTCGATGATGCCGCGGCACTGCGCGGTTGCGGATCGTTATACCAGCGGGGTCCGGCCGGCTCAATGCCTTGCGCCGGGCGCCTCGCTGGACGGCTGGTCGCCGGCGGGGGGCTCGGAGGCACCCTCGGCGCCGCGCGACCTGGCCGGAGACTTGCCACCCGCCGGACGCGGCGTGAGCGGTCGCTCCAGCGCGAGGTCGAGCACTTCGTCGATCCAGCGCACCGGGACGATCTTCATCTGCTCGCTCACCGACTTCGGGATGTCGGCCAGGTCCTTGCGGTTCTCCTCCGGGATGATCACCGTGCGGATGCCGCCGCGCATCGCCGCGAGCAGCTTCTCCTTCAGGCCGCCGATCGGCAGCACGCGGCCGCGCAGGGTGATCTCGCCGGTCATCGCCACGTCGGCCTTCACCGGGATCTTGGTCAGCGTGGACACCAGCGCGGTCGCCATCGCGATGCCGGCGCTCGGGCCGTCCTTCGGGGTCGCGCCCTCGGGCACGTGCAGGTGCACGTCGAGCTTCTGCAGGAAGTCCAGGTCGATGCCGAGCCGGTCGGTGCGCGCGCGCACCACGCTCAGCGCCGCCGACGCGGATTCCTTCATCACGTCGCCCAGCTGGCCGGTCAGGATCAGCTGGCCCTTGCCGGGCACCAGCGTGGACTCGATCTGCAGCAGGTCGCCGCCGACCTCGGTCCAGGCCAGGCCGGTGACCAGGCCGACCTCGTTCTCGGCCTCGGCGCGGCCGAAGTCGAAGCGCTGCACGCCCAGGTACTTGTCCAGGTTCTTCGCGGTGACCTGGATCGCCTTGGGCTTGCGCTTGCCGGTGGGCGCGCCCTTCAGCGCGATCTCCTTGACCACCTTGCGGCAGATCTTGGCGATCTCGCGCTCCAGGTTGCGCACGCCCGATTCGCGCGTGTAGTAGCGGACGATGCCCTGCACCGCGTCCTCGGCGATCTTCAGCTCGCCCTCGCGCAGGCCGTTGGCCTTCATCTGCTTGGGCACCAGGTAGCGCATCGCGATGTTGATCTTCTCGTCCTCGGTGTAGCCGGGGATGCGGATGACCTCCATGCGGTCCAGCAGCGGGCCGGGGATGTGCAGCGAGTTGGAGGTGGCGATGAACATCACCTCGCTCAGGTCGAGGTCGACCTCCAGGTAGTGGTCGTTGAAGGCGCTGTTCTGCTCCGGGTCCAGTACCTCCAGCAGCGCCGACGAGGGATCGCCGCGGAAGTCCATGGACATCTTGTCGATCTCGTCGAGCATGAACAGCGGGTTCTTCGTGCCGGCCTTGTTGAGGTTCTGCACGATCCGGCCCGGCATCGAGCCGACGTAGGTTCGACGGTGGCCGCGGATCTCGGCCTCGTCGCGCACGCCGCCCAGCGACATGCGCACGAACTTGCGGTTGGTCGCCTTGGCGATCGACTGGCCGAGCGAGGTCTTGCCGACGCCCGGGGGGCCGACCAGGCACAGGATCGCGCCCTTCATCTTGGCCACGCGCGACTGCACCGCGAGGTACTCGAGGATGCGTTCCTTCACCTTCTCCAGGCCGAAGTGGTCGGCATCGAGCACGTCCTGCGCCGCCTTCAGGTCCTTGCGCACCTTGCTGCGCTTCTTCCACGGCACGCCCAGCAGCCAGTCCAGGTAGTTGCGCACGACGGCGGCCTCGGCCGACATCGGCGACATCTGCTTGAGCTTGTTGAACTCGTTGCGGGCCTTGGCCTCGACCGCCTTGGGCATGCCGGCCTCGGCGATCCTGCGTGCGAGCTCGTCGAGGTCGTTGGGCGCCTCGTCGATCTCGCCGAGCTCCTTCTGGATCGCCTTCATCTGCTCGTTGAGGTAGTACTCGCGCTGGCTCTTCTCCATCTGCGACTTCACCCGGCCGCGGATGCGCTTCTCCAGCTGCTGCACGTCGATCTCGCCGTCGACCAGGCCGACCAGCAGCTCCAGCCGCTCGAACACGTCCTCGGTCTCCAGCAGGCGCTGCTTGTCGGCCAGGCGCACGCCGAGGTTGGCGGCGATGGTGTCGGCCAGGCGGCTGGGCTCCTCGATGCCGGCCAGGGTCTGCAACAGCTCCGGCGGGAGCTTGCGGTTGGACTTCACGTACTGCTCGAACAGGCCCATCAGCGAACGCGCCACGGCCTCGATCTCGCGCGGCTCGCGGCCCTCGACCGGCTCCACGACGGTGGCGCGGCCGGCGAGCGTGCCGTCCTTCTCGACGATGCGGTCCACCCGGGCGCGGTCCACGCCCTCGACCAGGACCTTGATCGTGCCGTCGGGCAGCTTGAGCAGCTGCAGGACGGTCGCCAGGGTGCCGATCGGGTACAGGTCCTCCGCGGCGGGGTCGTCGGTCTCGGCCGAGCGCTGGGCGACCAGCACGATCCGCTTGTCCGCCTCCATCGCCTGCTCCAGCGCACGGATCGACTTCTCCCGGCCGACGAACAGCGGGATCACCATGTGCGGGAACACCACCACGTCCCGCAGCGGCAGGACGGGGAGGACGGCGGATTCGGGACGATCGGTCATGTGGGCTCCGTGTCGTGTGGCGCCGCGGCGCCATTGGGGTGGCGCCGGGGCGCCCTGACGAAGGTTATGGGGCCGGCGCGCGAACGATGCAAGCAGTGTTCGACACCCCACCGGAGCGGCGGGTGAACGGTCATGGCAATCAATGACTTGCGGGGCCAGCGCGCGAATCCGGAAACGTGACCGCGGATGTGAAAAGAGCCGGCCCAGGGGCCGGCTCCATGGCGGCTCGCGCCGCTCCCGCCAGGGGCCCGGGAGCTACTCCCCGGCGGCGGCCTTGGGCGCCGGTGCCGGCGTCTGGTAGATCAGGTACGGGTCGGACTTGTGCTCGATCACCGACTCGTCCACGACCACCTTGCTGACGTTCTCCAGCGACGGCAGGTCGTACATGGTGTCCAGCAGCACCGATTCGACGATGGTGCGCAGGCCGCGGGCGCCGGTCTTGCGCTTGAGCGCCTTGCGGGCGATGGCGGCCAGCGCGTCCGGCCGGAACTCCAGCTCCACGCCCTCCATCTCGAACAGCTTGCGGAACTGCTTGGTGATCGCGTTCTTCGGCTCGCTGAGGATCTTCACCAGCGCGGCCTCGTCCAGCTCCTCGAGCGTGGCGACCACCGGCAGGCGGCCGACGAACTCCGGGATCAGGCCGAACTTGATCAGGTCCTCGGGCTCGACCTCGGCCAGCACCTTGCCGACCTCGGCCTTGCGCTCGGTGCTCTTGAGCTTGGCGCCGAAGCCGATGCCGCCGGCCTCGGTGGAGCGCTGCTGGATGATCTTCTCCAGGCCCGCGAACGCGCCGCCGACGATGAACAGGATGTTGCGCGTGTCCACCTGCAGGAATTCCTGCTGCGGATGCTTGCGCCCGCCCTGCGGCGGCACCGAGGCGACGGTGCCCTCGATCAGCTTCAGCAGCGCCTGCTGCACGCCCTCGCCCGACACGTCGCGGGTGATGGACGGGTTCTCGCTCTTGCGCGAGATCTTGTCGATCTCGTCGATGTAGACGATGCCCTGCTGCGCCTTCTCGACGTCGTAGTCGCACTTCTGCAGCCGCTTCTGGATGATGTTCTCGACATCCTCGCCGACGTAGCCGGCCGCGGTGAGCGTCGTCGCGTCGGCCATGGTGAACGGCACGTTCAGCAGGCGCGCGAGGGTCTCGGCGAGCAGCGTCTTGCCCGACCCGGTGGGGCCGACCAGCAGGATGTTGGACTTGGCCAGCTCGACGTCGTCGTTCTTCTGCCGGCTCTCGATCCGCTTGTAGTGGTTGTACACGGCCACGGCGAGGGTCTTCTTCGCCCGCGACTGGCCGATCACGTACTGGTCCAGGACCTCGAGGATTTCCTTGGGCTTGGGCAGCGAGCTGCGCGCCGACTGGGCCTTCTCCTCGAGCTCCTCGCGGATGATGTCGTTGCACAGTTCCACGCATTCATCGCAGATGAACACGCTCGGGCCCGCGATCAGCTTGCGGACCTCGTGCTGGCTCTTCCCGCAGAACGAGCAGTACAGGATCTTGCTGCTGTCGCCGGATCGGCCCTGACGGTCTTCGGTCATTCCCCTGTTACCTGCTGCAGCCGCGGTTGCGGCCCGAGAATAGCACAGCGTTCCCGGCTGCCACCGGGCCCGACTGCGCGGATTGAAAGGCGTTGTCGTTCAGTCACTTGGGGTTCCGGCAGGAACCCCGCGCCGGCGCCGTCAACCGGCCTGGATGGAGTCTTCCGGGCGCCGCTCGAGCACCTCGTCCACCAGGCCGTATTCGCGCGAAGCCTGGGCGCTCTTGAAGTTGTCGCGCTCGGTGTCGCGCGCGATCGTGTCCAGCGCCTGCCCGGTGTGCTTGGACAGGATCTCGTTCAGGCGCTGCTTCATCGAGAGGATTTCGCGGGCGTGGATCTCGATGTCGGTGGCCTGGCCCTGGAAGCCGCCCAGCGGCTGGTGGATCATCACCCGCGAGTTCGGCAGCGCGTAGCGCTTGCCCTTGGCGCCCGCCGCCAGCAGCAGGGCGCCCATCGACGCGGCCTGGCCGACGCAGATGGTGCTCACGTCCGGCTTGATGAACTGCATGGTGTCGTAGATCGCCATGCCGGCGGTGACGATGCCGCCGGGCGAGTTGATGTACAGGCTGATGTCCTTCTCGGGGTTCTCCGCCTCGAGGAACAGCATCTGCGCGACGATGACGTTGGCGACGTGGTCGTCGATGCCGCCGACCAGGAAGATCACCCGCTCCTTCAGCAGGCGCGAGTAGATGTCATACGCGCGCTCGCCGCGGCTGGTCTGCTCGACCACCATCGGCACGAGGTTCAGGGCCTTGGTCTCGTTGCTCATCGTCGTCCTTCGTTCGGGCGGGTTCAGCCCACCGCTTCCTGGAAGCTGAGGGCCTGCTCGGTGTGCTGGGCGCGCTCGGCGATCCAGTCGATCACCTGCTCTTCCATCGCGCGGTTCTGCAGTCCAGCCATCAACTGGGGGTCGTTGCGGTACAACTCAATGACCTGCTGCGGCTCCTCGTAGGTCGAGGCGATCAGGCGCAGCAGTTCGTTCAGGCGGTTCGGGTCCAGGCGCAGCTCGTTGCGGCGGGCGACCTCGCCCACCAGCAGCGCCAGCAGCACGCGCTTGCGGGCCGGCTCGAGGAAGGCCTCGTGCGCGGTCGGCGCCAGCGCCGCGGTGGGCTGGCCCTGCTGGCGCGCCTGCTGCAGCGCCTGCTGCGCCAGCACGCGGGCTTCCTGCTCGACCAGACGCGGCGGCAGCTCGACGTGCGCGTAGGCAGCGGCCAGCTGCTCGCCGACCTCGCGGCGCAGGCGGTTCATCAGCGCGCCCTTGAGCTCGCGCTCGAGGTTGGCTCGGATCTCGCTGCGGAACTGCGCCAACTCGCCGCTCTTCACGCCGAAGCTGCGGATGAAGGCGGGATCGACTTCCGGCATCACCGGCTCGGAAACCTGCACGGCCTTCAGGTGCACCTGCACCGTCTTGCCGGCCAGCTGCGGCACGCGCCACTCGGCGGGGAAGCTGACTTCCACGGTCTTGTCCTCGCCGGCGGACATGCCGGCCAGGGCCGATTCGATCTCAGGCAGCATCGCGCCGCTGCCGATCACGTCCACGCCCTGCTCCACGCCCTGCGCCGGCAGGCGCTCGTCGCCGGCCTGCGACCAGGTCTCCACGTCCACCGCGTCGCCTTCCTTCGCCGGGCGCGTGACCGCGGTCCAGTTGCGGCGCTGCAGGCGCAGGTTCTCGACCATGCGGTCGATGTCGGCCTCGGTCACCTCGGAGGTGTGGCGGACGACCTGGAGCTTGGCGACGTCGATCTCGCCGAAGTCGGGGACCAGCTCGAAGGTGGCGACGTAGGCCAGTTCCTCGCCGCCCTCGCCCTCGCCCTTGGCGGGCTCGATGCGCGGGCTGCCGGCGATGCGCAGCTCGTTCTCGCGCACGGCCGAGTCGAAGCCCTGGCGCAGCAGGTTGTCCAGGACCTCGGCGCGGACCTGCTGGCCGAAGCGCTGCTCGACCACCTTGGTCGGCACCTTGCCGGGGCGGAAGCCCTTGATCCGCGCGGTGCGGGCGATCTCGCGCAGGCGGCCGCCCACCTGGTCGTCGACGTCGCGGGAGGGGACGCGGAGCGTCATGCGGCGCTCGAGATTGCCGATGGATTCGACCGAAACCTGGGTTGCTGGGACTGCCATGACCACTCCGTGCGGCCGCGGTCCTGCCGCGGCGGGTTGCCTGATTGTCGGGAGCCGGGCGCGAGGCGCGGCGGAACGCGATAGTTTCCCCGATTTCGGCCCTGCCCGCCAGCGCGGGCGGGCGCCGGCGGGGGCCTGCGTGGTGCGAAAGGGGGGACTCGAACCCCCACGCCGAAGGCGCTGGAACCTAAATCCAGTGCGTCTACCAGTTCCGCCACTTTCGCGAGCCGGGAAGTATGCCGCCAAAGAAAACGCCCGGCACGGGGCCGGGCGTCTCGGGATGGTGGGCCGTCAAGGATTCGAACCTTGGACCTATTGATTAAGAGTCAACTGCTCTACCAACTGAGCTAACGGCCCGAAAAGCGGTCACGCACTGCGAATTATACAGAATTGGGGTGGCTGAGGGGACTCGAACCCCCGACAACTGGAATCACAATCCAGGACTCTAACCAACTGAGCTACAGCCACCAGTGAACCATTCCGCGATGGCGCGCCCGGCAGGACTCGAACCTGCAACCACCGGCTTAGAAGGCCGGTGCTCTATCCGGTTGAGCTACGGGCGCCCTGGCCGGATTGTCGCATCCAGGGGGCCTTCCAGCCCGGATGGTCGGGGTAGAGGGATTCGAACCCCCGACATCCTGCTCCCAAAGCAGGCGCGCTACCAGACTGCGCTATACCCCGCCGCTCGGAACGTTCCACGGCGCGCCAACGCCACGAAAGGCCGGCTATTCTGGGCAGCGCGAGGGGGCGTGTCAACGCGAGCGCAGGCCGCCTCCGGGGCCCTGTATGCTCACGGTCAGGCAAACGAAGGACGTCACCCCATGCGCAGCGGCAACCCGGCACTCAACGATTCGACCTTCCTCGACCTGGGCAGCGGCGCGGTCGTCCAGCGCGACGCGTCGGCCATGACCCTGAACGGCACGGTCAACAAGACCGCGTTCCTGCTGGTCCTGACCCTGGTCGGGGCGATGTACACCTGGAGCCGATATTTCGCGGGCGACGGCGCGGCGCTGATGCCGTTCGTCTGGGGCGGGCTGATCGGCGGCCTGGTGCTGGCGCTGGTGACGGTGTTCAAGAAGGAATGGTCGCCGGTGACCGCGCCGCTGTACGCGGTGGTCGAGGGCCTCGCACTGGGGGCGATCTCGGCGATGTTCGAGCAGCGCTTCCCGGGCATCGTGATGCAGGCGGTCGGCCTCACCTTCGGCACCCTCGCCGCGCTGCTGCTGGCCTACCGCAGCGGCCTGGTGCGCGCCACCGAGAACTTCAAGCTCGGCGTGTTCGCCGCGACCGGCGGGATCATGCTGCTCTACCTCGTGAACATCGGCATGCGCCTGTTCGGCTTCGAGGGCATGGGCTTCATCCACGACAGCGGCCCGATCGGCATCGGCTTCTCGCTGGTGGTCGTGGTGGTGGCCGCGCTGAACCTGGTGCTCGACTTCGACTTCATCGAGCAGGGCGTCGAACACGGCGCGCCGAAGTACATGGAGTGGTACGGCGCCTTCGGCCTGCTGGTCACCCTCGTCTGGCTCTACCTCGAACTCCTGCGCCTGCTCAGCAAGCTCCAGTCCCGCGACTGATGCGCAAAAGCGTATTGGCCACGGATGAACACGGATGACACGGATTGAAGAGCAAATGCTCTATCCGTGTTGATCCGTGTAAATCCGTGGCAAGAATCGCTTTTTAGGCAGCGCGCTTGGCGATGGCCCGGGCGAAGGCCATGGTGGTGCCGGTGCCGCCGAGGTCGGGGGTGAGCGAGTCGCCGGCCTCGAGGGTGGCGTTGATCGCCTCGCGCAGCTTCGTCGCCTTGTCGTGCTGGCCGAGGTGGTCGAGCATCTGCGCCGCGCCCAGCAGCAGCGCACACGGATTGGCGACGCCCTTGCCGGCGATGTCCGGGGCCGAGCCATGG
>DASWQG010000127.1:0-5078 GCA_036403775.1 Luteimonas sp. | reverse complement strand
GCGCGGCCTCGGCCTCACCCGTCCCGAGCTGGCGGTGCTGCTGTCGTACTCCAAGCTGGTCGCCTACCAGCAGCTGCTGGATTCCGACGTGCCGGAGGACCCGTACCTGTCCAAGGAACTGGTGCGCTACTTCCCGGAGCCCCTGCAGCAGAAGTACGCCAAGGCGATGGACCAGCACCGGCTGAAGCGCGAGATCATCGCCACGGCGGTAACCAACTCGACGATCAACCGGATGGGCGCGACCTTCCTGCTGCGGATGCAGGAGGACAGCGGCCGCAGCCCGGGCGAGGTGGCGAAGGCGTTCACCATCACCCGCGAGACGCTGGACGCGCGCGCCCTGTGGGCCGAGATCGACGCGCTCGACGGCAAGGTCCACGAGTCGGCGCAGATCGACGCGCTGCAGGTGATCTGGACCCTGCAGCGGTCCTTCACCCGCTGGCTGCTGTCGCGCCCCGGCGCGATCCCGGACATCACCACCGCGGTGGCGCGCTACCACGACGGCTTCGCCGACATCCGCGCCGGCGCCGACATCCTGCCGGCGTCGATGCGGCCGGCCTACGAGGCCAGCATCCGCGAGTGGAAGCAGAAGGGCATGCCGGCCGGCCTCGGCGGCCAGCTGGCGGCGCTGCCGTACCTGGAGGCCTGCTGCGACCTCATCGAGCTGGCGCGCGAGCGCCGGCTCAAGCCGGTCGAGGTCGCCAAGGTCTACTTCCGCCTGGCCGAGGCGCTGAACCTGCCGTGGCTGCAGGCGCAGATCGACGCGCTGAAGGTGGAGGGCCGCTGGCACGCCGTCGCGCGCGGCGTGTTGCGCGACGAACTCGCCGCGCAGGCGCGCACGCTGACCGGGCAGGTGCTGTCGATGCCGGGCGGCAACGCCGACGCCAAGGTCGAACGCTGGCTGCGGCGCGACGACGCCTCGCTGCGCTTCACCATGGCGATGCTGGCGGAGCTGGCGGCGCAGAAGTCGATGGACTACCCGACCGCCTCGGTCGCGGTGCAGCGCCTGTCGCAGCTGGCCTCGCGCGGGTAACGGCGATGACCGTCCAGGGCCGCCTGCCGGACCGTCCGCGGATCGCCGTCCTGGCGAGCCAGGCGGACGGCGCGCAGGCGGCGCTGGAGGCGCTGGTGCGGACGCACGGACAGTGCGAGCCGGCCGAGGCCGACGTCCTGGTCGCCCTGGGCGGCGACGGCTTCATGCTGCAGACGCTGCACCGGCACGGCGCCCTGGGGCGGCCGGTGTACGGGATGAAGCTCGGGACCTTCGGCTTCCTGATGAACCATTTCCGCGACGACGGCCGCCTGCTCGAGCGGCTGCACGCGGCCGAGCCGGCGGTGCTGCGGCCGCTGGAGATGCTGGCGCAGACCGAGTCGGGGGCGAGCACGGGCTCGCTGGCCTACAACGAAGTCTCGCTGCTGCGGCAGACGCGGCAGGCGGCGCACATCGCCATCGACCTGGAAGGCAAGCCGCGGCTGGACGAGCTGATCTGCGACGGGGTGATGCTGGCCACGCCCGCCGGCAGCACCGCCTACAACTACTCCGCGGGTGGCCCGGTGCTGCCGCTGGGCTCGAGCGTGGTCGCGCTGACCCCGATCGCCGCATTCAGGCCGCGCCGCTGGCGCGGGGCCTTGCTCAAGGCCGGCACCGAGGTGCGCTTCCGGGTGCTCGACCCGTACAAGCGGCCGGTCAGCGCCACGGCCGATTCGCACGAGGTGCGCGACGTGGTCGAGGTGACCATCCGCGAGGCGCGGGACCGGACCGTCACCCTCCTGTTCGACCCCGAGCACAACCTGGAGGAGCGGATCCTGGCCGAGCAGTTCCTGGCCTGATCCCCGCGTCCGTCGGGCCCGTGGACGAAAAGGTGACCGGAACGTCCACCGCCGTACGTTCGAGGTGACGACTGCCGAACAGGGGGCGGGCGTCGATGGATGGGGGATCCCACGAGGTACGCATCAGCGTGCAGGGCCTGGCGCTGGGCATGTTCATTTCCAGGCTGGACCGGCCGTGGATCCAGACACCCTTCCCGCTGGAAGGGCTGAAGCTGGATTCGGCGGAGGAGATCGTCAAGCTGCAGCGCATCTGCAGCCACGTCTGGGTGGATACGCTGCGCGGCGCGTCGCCGGACCTGCGCCACGTCGCCTTCGAGGCGCCCGCGGCCCAGCCGGGCGAATCGGCGGAGATCGCCAGCCTGCGCAAGACGCGGTGGGCGGTCCAGAGCGAGTTCACCGCCGAGCTGAAACAGGCCGAACAGGTCCACGCGAGCCTCGAAGCCGACATGGCCGAGGTCATGAAGGATCTGCAGGAGGGCAAGAAGCTCGACCTGGACAAGCTCAAGGATGGCGTCGAGGCGATGGTCGAATCGATCCTGCGCAACCCGTCCGCCTTCGTGTGGCTGCGCGAGATGAAGCGCCGGGACCAGTACACGTACCAGCACGCGCTCGGCTGCGCGATCTGGTCGGCAAGCTTCGGCCGGCACCTCGGGCTCGAGCGCCACGAGCTCGGCGCGCTGGCGATGGGCGGCCTGCTCATCGACATCGGCAAGGCCCGGCTTGCGCAGGAACTGCTGGTCAAGGCCGGGCCGCTGACGCCCGACGAGGTGCGGCAGGTCCGCGAGCACGTGCGCCTGGGGCTCGACATCCTCGGGCCCGCGCCCGGCGTGTCGCAGGAAACGGTGGAGATCGTCGCCACGCACCACGAGCGCTACGACGGCACCGGTTATCCGAACGGGCTGAAGGGCAGCCAGATCCCGATCTTCGGCCGCATCGTCGGCATGGTCGACTGCTACGACGCCATGACCAGCGTGCGGCCGTACGCCAGCAACCGCTCCCCGCACGACGCGGTCAACGAGCTCTACCAGGCCCGCGGCAGGCAGTTCCAGGCCGAGCTGGTCGAGCAGTTCATCCAGAACTGCGGCATCTACCCGATCGGCACCCTGGTCGAGCTGTCCGACGGCACGGTGGCGGTCATCACCGAGGTCCACAGCCTCAAGCGGTTGCGGCCCCGGGTCATGCTACTGTTGGCCGCAGACAAGACGCCTTTGCCCAAGTTCCGGGAGATCAACCTGGGGGAGATCGAGCAGGACGAGCACGGGGCTCCGCTGACGATCAAGCGCGGCTTGCCGATGGGCGCCTACGGGCTCGATCCGGTCGAACTGTTCCTGGCCTGAGCCGATGTCCACGACCGAGGACGACCTCACCGGCCTGCTGCACCGCCGGGGATTCCTCGCGACGCTGCGCCAGCAGGTCAGTTTCAGCAACGACCGGCAGACGCTGCTCGCGCTGGTCGTCTGCGACATCGACGGCTTCGCCCGGCTCAACGCCGCCCACGGCTACGAGTTCGGCGACCAGGCCCTGCAATACGTGGCCCAGCACGTGCGCTCGATCGCCCGGCCGCAGGATTACGTGGCCCGGATCGGTGACAACCGCTTCGCGTTGCTGCTGACCCGGATCATGAACCAGGGGCACGCCGAGCTCGCCATCCAGCAGTTGTTGCGGCATCTGGAGGTTCCGTTCCAGGGTCGCCAGGGCACGGTGCGGCTCAACGCGACCATCGGCGCGGCCCTGTGCCCGGGTCATGCCAGCCACCCCGAATTCCTGTTGCGGCAGGCGGAGAAGAGCCTGGAGGCCGCGCGCGCAGGCGGCGCGCGTTGGCTGTTCCCGCCGGAGGGCGGCAACGAGCAGGCGTTCTCGGAGTTCTGGGACCTGGAGATCGAGCTCGACGGCGCGATCGAGCGCGGCGAGCTGCTGCTGGGCTACCAGCCGCAACTGCGCATCGCGGACATGGTCCCGGTCGGCGCCGAGGCGCTGATGGTCTGGCCGCACCGCGCCCGCGGCCTGGTGTCGCCGGAGCAGTTCATCCCGATCGCGGAGAAAACCGGGCAGATCCGGCCGATGACGATGTGGGCGCTGAACACCGCGTTGCGCCACGCCGCCAACTGGAAGCATCCCTCGCCATTGGCGGTTTCGGTCAACGTCCCCGCGGAGATGGTCGCGCGCGACGACCTCCCGGACGTGGTGGAGAACGCCTTGCACCTGTGGGGCGACCCGGGGATCCAGCTGGTGCTGGAGATCACCGAACGTTCGCTGGTCGGCGACCCGGCGCGCAGCTTCCAGGTGCTGTCGCGGATCCGGGAACTGGGGGCGCGGATTTCCATCGACGACTTCGGCACCGGCTATTCGTGCCTGGCCTACTTCAAGGACATCCCCGCCGACGAGCTGAAGATCGATCGCTCCTTCGTCCGCGGCATGACCACCGAGCCGGCCAGCGCCGACATCGCCTCGCTGATCATCGAGCTGGCGCACCGGTTCGGGCTCAGCGTGGTCGCCGAGGGCGTGGAGGACGCGGAGACCTTCGAGATGCTGCGCCAGCGCGGGTGCGACCTGGTCCAGGGCCACCTGTTCTCGAAGGCCATGCGCACCGAGACCTTCGCCAAGTGGCTGCAGCAGGCCGCCGCGCACCCGGCGCCCGCGCTCGTCCCCTGACCGGGCGATACTAGGCGGCATGCCGGACGTCGCCCACCAATTGCCCGACCCGCTCATCGTGGCGATCTCCTCGCGCGCGCTGTTCGACCTGGAGGACAGCCACGCGCTGTTCGAACGCGAGGGCATCGCCGCCTACCAGGCCTACCAGCGCGAGCGCGAGGACCAGGTGCTGGCGCCCGGCATCGCGTTCCAGCTGGTGCGCAAGCTGCTGGCGCTGAACGCGATCCCTGCGCCGGCGGGGGCCGAGCGCCGGCCACGCGTGGAAGTGATCCTGCTGTCGCGCAATTCCTCGGACACGGGCCTGAGGATCTTCAACTCCATCGAGCACCATGGCCTGGACATCCGCCGCGCGACCTTCACCTCGGGCGCGCCGACCTGGCCCTACGTGAAGCCGTTCGGCGCGGACCTGTTCCTGTCGGCGAACCCGGAGTCAGTGCGGAGGGCGCTGGAGAACGGCATCGCCGCGGCCACCATCCTGCCCACGGCCGCGCGGCCGGGCCCGGGGGCGGGGCCGGGGCGCCGCCCGCGGGGCCTCGCCGGACACGGGGGCGGGGGGGGGGTGGGGGGCGCGGGCGCGCCGGGGGCGCGCGCGCCGGGCG
>DASWQG010000126.1:0-2031 GCA_036403775.1 Luteimonas sp. | reverse complement strand
ACGAGCTGTACGGCATCGTGCCGAAAGATCCGCGCCGCCCGTTCGACATCCGCGAGGTGATCGCCCGCATCACCGACGGCAGCGAGCTGCAGGAGTTCAAGGCGCGCTACGGCAAGACCCTGGTCTGCGGTTTCGCCCACCTGCACGGCTACCCGGTCGGCATCGTCGCCAACAACGGCATCCTGTTCTCGGAGAGCGCGCTCAAGGGCACGCACTTCATCGAGCTGTGCAACCAGCGCGGCATCCCGCTGGTGTTCCTGCAGAACATCACCGGCTTCATGGTCGGCAAGAAGTACGAGCAGGCCGGCATCGCCCGCGACGGCGCGAAGATGGTCACCGCGGTCGCGTGCTCGCACGTGCCCAAGTTCACCGTGGTCATCGGCGGCAGCTTCGGCGCCGGCAACTACGCGATGAACGGCCGCGCCTACGGCGGCCGCTTCCTGTGGATGTGGCCCAACGCGCGGATCAGCGTGATGGGCGGCGAGCAGGCGGCGAGCGTGCTGGCGACGGTGAAGCGCGACGGCATCGAGGCGCGCGGCGGCAGCTGGAGCGCGGAGGAGGAAGATGCCTTCAAGGCCCCGATCCGCGAGCAGTACGAGACCCAGGGCAGCCCCTGGTACGCCACGGCGCGGCTGTGGGACGACGGCATCATCGACCCGGCCGATACCCGCCGGGTGCTCGGGCTGGGGATCTCGGCCGCGCTCAACGCGTCGGTCGCCGCCCCGCCCCGCTACGGCGTGTTCCGGATGTAGGGGAGCAGGCAATCGGTCACAGCGCCGGCCCCGCGGGGCCGTGCTAGGCTCGATCGCTCCGGGACCCGTGTTCCATCCTTAACCCCGCAGAGGGCAAGCACCATGGCGATCTTCGACCAGAAAACCGCGGCCAAGAAAGACACCGGGCCGTTCGCATCCGACCTGCCGCCGTTCCGCGATCCGCCGCCGGCCGCCGAGCCCGCCACGGGCCCGACCCTGGCCGCGGCCCCGCGCCCGCAGGCCACCCCGGCGAAGGAATCGCTGATCGCCGCCGACCTCACCATCGAGGGCAAGATCGAAGGCGCCGGCAACGTCCGCATCGCCGGCAAGTTCAAGGGCGACGTCAACGTGCAGGGCGACCTCACGATCGAGCCGGGCGCCAAGCTGACCGGCGGCGTGCGCGCCAAGCGCGTGGTCATCGCCGGCGAGCTCGAAGGCAACATCGAGGGCGCGCAGCAGGTGGAACTGCAGCAGGGCGGCGTGCTGGTCGGCGACGTCAAGGCCGGCACCATGACCGTGGCCAGCGGCGCGCGCATGCGCGGCCAGGCCGACTTCGGCTGGGAAGACAAGTCCGGCAAGGGCTCGGAGAGCTACTCCGCCGCATGAGCAATCCGCGCCCGGGGACGGCAGGCGCCACGCGCGCCTGCCCCCACTGCAAGGCGACCATCCTCGAATCGGCCACCGTGTGCCCCGCTTGCCGGGGCCACCTGCGCTACGACGAGGCGTCGATGCAGCGCGAGAAGACCCGCGTCGTGCCCCTGCTGATCGAGGGCACGCTCGCGGCGCCGGCGGGCGATGTCCCGTACGAGTACTCGATGGTGCTGTCGATCCGCAACGAGCGCGGCGAGGAAGTGAACCGCCAGGTGATCGGCGTCGGCGCGCTCTGGCCCGACGAGCAGCGCAGCTTCACCCTCCAGGTCGAGATGACCGAGGCGCAGGGCGCCAAGGCCCGCAAGAAGCACTGACCGTAGAGCCGACCCATGGTCGGCTGGTACATGGTCGGCTGGTCAATGGTCGCTGGTCCAAGCCGACCATGGGTCGGCTCTACAGGCCGGCCCGCTGGATCTCCACCGCGCCCGACGGCTCCTCCGTCGGATCGTAGATCACCGGCGGATTCGACCGGATCTCGCGACGCACCTGCGCGAGGTTCCCGTGCGCCACGGCCTGGCCGACGATGTGGCTGGTGATGCGCCACAGGTCGCGCAGCGGGCGGAAGTGGCTGGGCCGGAACTGCTCGGCCGAGTGCACGCACTTGTAGCGCGATTCGATCGGCACCGAC
>DASWQG010000125.1:0-2655 GCA_036403775.1 Luteimonas sp. | reverse complement strand
TCGCGCCCATCAGCAGGCCGCCGGCGCTGCCGCCGTAGGCCGCGACCCGATCCTTCGCGGCATAGCCCTGCGCGACCAGGAAATCGGTCACGTCGATGAAATCGGTGAAGGTGTTCTTCTTGTTCAGCAGCTTGCCCTGGTCGTACCAGGCGCGGCCCATCTCCTGGCCGCCGCGGATGTGGGCGATCGCGTAGGCCATGCCGCGGTCCAGCAGGCTCACCACCGGCAGGTTGAAGCCCGGGTCCATGGACATGCCGTAGCTGCCGTAGGCGTACTGCAGCAGCGCGGCGCTGCCGTCCTTGCGGAAATCCTTGCGGTAGACCACCGACACCGGCACTTTCGTACCGTCGCGCGCGGTCGCCCACAGCCGCTCGGTCACGTACTTCGACGGGTCGTAGCCGATCACCGGCTGCTGCTTGAGCAGGCGACGCTCGCCGGTGGCCGTGTTGACCTCGTAGGTCGTGGCCGGCGTCGTCAGCGAGGTGTAGCTGTAGCGCAGCCAGGGCGTGTCCGGCTCGGAGTTCACGTCCAGGCCCATCGAATACGCCGGCTCGTCGGCGGCCACGTACTCCTCCGCGCCGGGCTTGAGCAGCCGGATGCGTTCCAGGCCGCCGGACCGTTCGCCGATGGCGATGAAGCCGTCGAACAGGTCGAAGTCCTCGATGAACACGTCGTCGCGGTGCGGCACGAGGTCGGTCCACTGCGCGCGCGAGGTGGCGTCGGTGGGCGCCGTCACCAGCTTGAAGTTCGGCGCGGGCGTGCCGTCGGCGGCGGGCGCATTGGTGCGGATCACCCAGCGGTCGCCCAGGTGGTCGGCCTCGTACTCGACGTCGCGCTCGCGCGGCGCCAGCACCGTGAACTCGCGCGGATCGGCCGCCGGCGCGCAGCGGGTCTCGCTGGAGACGGTGCTTTCGACGCTGATGCACAGGAAGCGGTCGTCGCGGCTGCGCGAGATGCCCATGTAGAAGCTGTCGTCGTGCTCCTCGTAGACCAGCGGGTCGTCGGCCACCGGCGTGCCGAGCACGTGCTTGCGCACGCGCACGGTGAGCAGCGTCTCCGGGTCGTTCTCGACGTAGAACAGCGTGCGGTTGTCGTCGGCCCACACCAGGTTCGCCGAGACGCCGGTGATTACGTCCGGGTACGCCTCGCCGGTGGCGAGGTTGCGGAAGCGGATGGTGTACTGCCGGCGGCCGACGTCGTCCTCGGCCCAGGCCAGGATCGCGTTGTCCTGGGTGACCTCGTAGTCGCCAACGCTGAAGTAGTCCTTGCCCTGCGCCATCGCGTTGACGTCGAGCAGCACCTCCTCGGTGGCCGACGCGTCGTAGTGGCCGACCACGTCCGGGCGTCGCGCGTGGATCGGGTAGTCCTGCCCGGTCTCGTAGCGGCTGTAGTACCAGAAGCCGCGCTCGCGGTACGGCACCGAGCTGTCGTCCTGCTTGATGCGCCCGACGATCTCGCCGTACAGCTGGTCGCGCAGGCCCGCGAGCGGGGCCATCACCGCGTCGGCGTAGGCGTTCTCCGCCTCCAGGTAGGCCAGCATCTCCGGCGCCTTGCGGCTGTCGTCGCGCAGCCAGTAGTACGGGTCGTCGCGGGTCGCGCCGAAGGGCGCGGCCACCACGTGCGGCTTGCGCGCCACGTCCGGCGGGGTGGGCGACTCGGTGGCATTGGCGTGGATCGGTGCGGTCATCAGCAGCAGGGTCGCGAGGAGGGGCGCGTGGCGCATGTCGGTCAGTCGGCCAGGGTGTTCCAGAGGAACTGGTAGGTCAGCGCCCACAGGTGCGCCTGCTGGGCATTGGTGGCGCCGGCGCCGTGGCCGCCTTCGGTGTTCTCGTAGTAGCGCACGTCCTCGTCGGCGGCGAGCATCTTCGCGGCCATCTTGCGCGCGTGGCCCGGATGCACGCGGTCGTCGCGGGTCGTGGTCCAGATGAAGGTCGGCGGATAGTCCTTCGCGCCGTCGAACAGCTGGTAGGGCGAGAACGAGCGGATGTAGTCCCAGTCGGCGGTGTCGGGGTCGCCGTACTCCGCCATCCAGGAGGCGCCGGCCAGCAGGTGGCTGTAGCGCTTCATGTCCAGCAGCGGGACCTGGATCACGACCGCGCCGAACAGCTCCGGGTACTGGGTGAGCATGTTGCCGGTGAGCAGGCCGCCGTTGCTGCCGCCCATGATGCCCAGGTGTTCCGGACTGGTGATGCCGTGCGCCACCAGGTCCTTCGCCACCGCCGCGAAGTCCTCGTAGGCCTTGTGCCGGTTCTGCTTGAGCGCGGCCTGGTGCCAGCGCGGGCCGTATTCGCCGCCGCCGCGGATGTTGGCCACGACGTACACGCCGCCCTTCTCCAGCCAGCCCTTGCCGACGATGCCCGAGTACGCCGGCGTCAGCGAGACCTCGAAGCCGCCGTAGCCGTACAGCAGCGTCGGCTGCCTGCCGTCGTGCGGCACGCCTTCCTTGTGGACGATGAAGTACGGCACGCGGGTGCCGTCTGCGCTGGCGGCGAAGTGTTGCTCCAGCACCAGCCCGGTGGCGTCGAAGAACACCGGCATCGCCTTCAGCTGCTCCGGCGGCTGGCCGACCTGCGCCAGCGACAGCGTGGTCGGGGTCAGGTAGTCGGTGGCGGTGAGCCACACCGCGTCGCTCTCGTCCGGATCCACGGCGCTGAC
>DASWQG010000124.1:0-5505 GCA_036403775.1 Luteimonas sp. | reverse complement strand
GTAGTCCTTGAACTCGCCACCGAAGCGCTCCGCGCCCACCTTGGTCAGCGCCGCCGTCAGCGTCGTCTTGCCGTGGTCCACGTGGCCGATCGTGCCCACGTTCACGTGGGGCTTGGTGCGCTCGAACTTACCCTTTGCCATGACGAATCTCGCTAGAGTGGGTGGTGCTCACGAATGGAATCGAACCATCGACCTCCTCCTTACCAAGGAGGTGCTCTACCGACTGAGCTACGTGAGCGTTGAACGGTTTGTGTTGCCTTGCGTGGCGTCCGGCCGCGTGGAGCGCAATGGAGCGGGAGACGGGAATCGAACCCGCACCATCAGCTTGGAAGGCTGAGGTTCTACCATTGAACTACTCCCGCGACGGGCACCGCTGAAGCTTGGAACTGGCCGGAAACCCGGCACGGAAAACTGGTGGAGGGAGGTGGATTCGAACCACCGAAGGCGTAAGCCAGCAGATTTACAGTCTGCCCCCGTTGGCCGCTTGGGTATCCCTCCGGTCGTCCGTGCCGCATTCCAGTGAAACAGCCCGCGATTTTGACGCCCGCCGGGCACTCTGTCAACGGATCGAGCGCTTTCAGACGTTGAAGCGGAAGTGCAGCACGTCGCCTTCCTGCACCCGGTACTCCTTGCCCTCCAGCCGCAACCGGCCGGCCTCGCGGGCCCCGGCTTCACCCCGGTACTTGACGAAATCGTCGAATCCGATCGTCTCGGCGCGGATGAAGCCCTTCTCGAAATCGGTGTGGATGACCGCGGCGGCCTGGGGCGCGGTGGCGCCGGCCTTCACGGTCCAGGCCCGGACCTCCTTCACGCCGGCGGTGAAGTAGGTCTGCAGGCCCAGCAGCTTGTAGGCGGCGCGGATCACCCGGTTCAGGCCGGGCTCGTCCAGCCCCAGGTCCTGGAGGAAGGCGTCGCGGTCGGCGTCGTCGAGCTGGCTCAGCTCCTCCTCGATGGCGGCGGAGACCGGCACCACCTCGGCGCCCTCGGCCTGCGCCCGGGCGCGGACCGCGTCCAGGTGCGGGTTGCCCTCGAAGCCGTCCTCGAGGACGTTGGCCACGTACATGACCGGCTTCAGGGTCAGCAGGAACAGGTCGCGGACCAGCGCGCGCTCGTCCTCGTCCAGCGCGACGGTCCGGGCCGCCCGCCCCTGGTCCAGCGCCGCGCGCAGCGTCTGCAGGACCCCGATCCGGGCCTTGGCGTCCTTGTCGCCGCCCTTGGCGACGCGCTCGAAGCGGGCGATCGCCTTGTCCACCGATTCCAGGTCCGCCAGGGCCAGCTCGGTGTCGATGGTCTCGATGTCGGCGATCGGGTCGACCCGGTTGGCGACGTGGATCACGTCCGGGTGCTCGAAGCAGCGGACCACGTGGGTGATCGCGTCCACCTCGCGGATGTGGGCCAGGAACTTGTTGCCCAGCCCCTCGCCCGACGCCGCGCCGGCGACCAGGCCGGCGAGGTCCACGAACTCGACCGCCGTGGGCACCACCCGCTGCGGCTTGACGATCTCCGACAGCGCGTTCAGCCGCGGATCCGGCACCGGGACCACACCGACGTTCGGCTCGATCGTGCAGAACGGGAAGTTGGCCGCCGCGATCCCGGCCTTGGTCAGCGCGTTGAACAGGGTCGACTTGCCGACGTTCGGCAGGCCGACGATGCCGCATTTGATGCCCATTACTGTCTGTTGTCCGTGTGGAGGCGCTTCATCGCCTCGTTGAAGTCGCCGGCGACCGCGAGCGGGAGCACGTCCAGCGCGTCGTCGATGGCGCGCAGCATGGCGGCCTCGTCGTCGCGGCCGGGCTTGCCCAGCACCCACGGCGTCACCCGGTCCTTGTGGCCGGGATGGCCGATGCCGATGCGCAGCCGGTGGAAGCGGCCGTGGCCGAGCAGGCGCATGGTGTCGCGCAGGCCGTTCTGGCCGCCGTGGCCGCCGTCGAACTTGAGCCGCGCCGTGCCCGGCGGCAGGTCCAGTTCGTCGTGCACCAGCAGCGCCTCCTCGGGCTCGATCTTCCAGTAGCGCAATGCCGCCGCCACCGACTTGCCCGAGGCATTCATGTAAGTGGCCGGCTTGAGCAGCCAGACCGGCTGGCCGGCGATGACCACCTTGCAGGTCTCGCCGAACAGCTTCGATTCCAGGCCGAAGCGCGCGCCTTCGCGCAACGCCAGGGCGTCCACCAGCCAGAACCCGGCGTTGTGCCGGGTCCTGAGGTGTTCGGGGCCGGGATTGCCCAGCCCGACGATGAGTCGGAGACCCGCCATGGGACGCTTGCGCGACGGCGTGCCCGCGCGGGGCACGCCGCCACCAGGCGCTTACTCGCCCTTGGCTTCCTCGGCCGCGCCGCCCTCGGCGGGCGCCGCGGTCTCGCCGCCCTCGGCGGTCTCCTCGGCTTCGGCGCGGGCCATGCGCGCGACCACCACGGCCACGTCGTGGTCGGCGCCCAGTTTCAGCTGCGGCAGCTCGACGCCGGCCGGCAGCTTCACCTGCGACAGGTGCACGGTGTCGCCCGCCTTCAGGTCGGACAGGTCCACCTCGATGTTGCCCGGCAGGTCCTTCGGCAGGCAGCTCACTTCGACCTGGGTCAGCTCGTGCATGATCACCACGCCCGCGGTCTTGCCGGCCGGCGACTTCTCGCCGTTGACGAAGTGCAGCGGCACCGAGGTGCGCAGCGACTGGTTGGCGTCCACGCGCTGGAAGTCGATGTGCATGATCCGCTGCTTGTACGGGTGGCGCTGGAGGTCGCGCAGCAGCACGCTCTCGACCTTGCCGTCCACCTCGAGGTCGAGGATCGACGAATAGAACCACTCGTTCTGGCTGGCGAGCCAGGTCTTCTCGTGCTCGAGCTGGATGCTCGCCGGCGCGGACTTGCCGCCGTAGACGATCGCCGGCACCAGGCCCGCATGACGAAGGCGGCGGCTCGCACCCTTCCCCTCGTCCTTGCGGCCGGTGGCCTGGATGGTGTGTTGGTTTGCCATTGCTTTGCTCACTTTGCTTGCGTTGATGGCCGCCTCGCGGCGGCCTGGTGACTCCCCCGCGACCAGGGGAGCCGGGGTCGTCAGTCCACGTAGAGCGAACTGACCGATTCTCCGAAGGCGATGCGGCGGATGGTCTCCGCGAGCAGCTCGGCGACGCTGAGCTGGCGGATCCGGCCGCAGGCCTGTGCCGCGTCGGACAGCGGGATGGTGTCGGTGACCACCAGCTCGTCCAGCGAGGACTTGACCACGTTGTCGATCGCGGCGCCCGAGAGCACCGGATGCGTGCAGTACGCGACCACCTTGGTCGCGCCCTGCGCCTTCAGCGCCGCCGCCGCCGCGCACAGGGTGCCGGCGGTGTCGACGATGTCGTCGACCAGCACGCAGACCTTGCCGGCGACGTCGCCGATGATGTTCATCACCGTGGCGACGTTGGCCTTGGGGCGGCGCTTGTCGATGATCGCCAGGTCGGCGTCGTCCAGGCGCTTGGCGATGGCCCGGGCCCGGACCACGCCGCCGACGTCCGGCGACACGACGATCACGTTCTGCGTCCCGTGGTGGCGCCAGATGTCGGCCAGCAGCAGCGGCGACGAATAGACGTTGTCCACGGGGATGTCGAAGAAGCCCTGGATCTGGTCGGCGTGCAGGTCCACGGTGAGCACGCGGTCGGTGTGCACGGTGGAGAACATCTGCGCGGCGACCTTGGCCGTGATCGGCACCCGCGCCGAGCGCGGGCGGCGGTCCTGCCGGGCGTAGCCGAAGTACGGCACCACCGCGGTCACGCTGGCCACCGATGCGCGCTTGAGCGCGTCGATCAGCACCAGCAGCTCGACCAGGTTCTCCGCGCTCGGCGCGCACGTGGGCTGCAGCACGAACACGTCCTGGCCGCGGACGTTCTCCTCGATCTCGACCTGCACCTCGCCGTCCGAGAAGCGCCCGACCAGCGCCTTGCCCGGGCGGATGCCGAGCTCCTTGCACACGGCGTGCGCCAGCGGCCGGTTCGCGTTCCCGGTGAAGACCAGCAAGTTCCTGTCGTCCTGCACTGTCATCACCAACTCCGCGTCTTGGCAGGGGCGGCAGGATTCGAACCTGCGAATGCCGGGATCAAAACCCGGTGCCTTGGGCCACTTGGCGACGCCCCTGCAGCTGGTAGGCCTCGAGTGCCAGGTGCAGCGGCGACCGCTCCGCGCCCTCGGCGATCCAGGCCCGCATGGGCGCCGGCAGCCTGCCTTGCAGCAGGGCCAGCGCGGCCTCCGCGGACGCGCGATCGCCGAACTCGACGAAGCAGCCGCTCCCCGTACCGGTCAGGCGCGGCGAACCCACGTGCGCCAGCGCGGCGAACGCGGCCTCGACGGCCGGTTCGCGGCGACGCAACACGGGCTCGAACGCGTTGCCCAGCGGGGCATGCCGTCCCACAGCAGCCGAAGCGAAGTCGGCTATTGTCGCGGGCGCCGCATCCCGCGTCAATTCAGGCGCTTGGAACAATTCGGCGGTCGCGACGTGGACCCCCGGATCGACCAGCAGGTACCACGCCGGCGGCAGCGCGACCGGGGTCAGGTGCTCGCCCACGCCCTCGGCCCAGGCGTTGTCGCCGCGGACGAAGACCGGGACGTCGGCGCCCAGGGCCAGGCCCAGCGCGGCCAGGCGCTTGACCCCCAGGGCCGTGCCCCAGAGCACGTCCAGCGCCAGCAGGACGGTGGCCGCATCGGACGAGCCTCCGCCGAAGCCGGCGCCCGCCGGAATGCGCTTTTCGATGCAGATGTCTGCACCAAGCCGGCAGTTGGCTTCCGATGCCAGCAGGCTGGCGGCACGCACCCCGAGGTCGCCGGCCGCCTCGACGCCCGGGGGAAGGTCGCCCGTGCGCGCGATCCGGCCGTCGGCGCGAACCCGCAGGCGCACGGTGTCGCCCCAGGCGAGGATCCGGAACACGGTCTGCAGCAGGTGGTAGCCGTCGGCGCGTCGGCCGGGGATGCGCAGGAACAGGTTGAGCTTGGCCGGCGCCGGCCAGGTGGTCCAGCCCTCGTCCCCGGCGCTCACGGCGCCGGTGCCAGCTGCCACTGGTCGACGACCAGGCGCACGCGGGCGTCGCCGCGGACCGCCTCGATCCGGCCCGGCAGCGCCACGGGACTGCCCTCGGGGCGCGACCAGCGATCGAAGGCCAGGGTCCAGCCGTCCTGCTCCAGCTGCGCGGGCCAGCCGTCCGCGGCGAAGGCGAGCCGGGCGGGTCCGCCGTCGCGGTGGCGCGCGCCGCGCACCCAGTCGGCCAGCGCCTGGACCGGGATCTCCCAGCCGGTGGCCTCGCGCAGCAATCGCGCGGGATCGCCGCCGACCCGCGTGCCGCCGTCGAGGCCCTCGAGCCTGGCCAGGCCATCGGCGCCTCCGGACAGCCGCCAGCTCTGCCGGGTGATCGGCGCCGACAGCGAGACGTCGAAGCCGTCGCCCTGCTGGCGCCAGTGGATCGCCCCGCTGCCCCCGCGGCCCTGGTTGGTCAGCGCGACCCGCCCCTCCAGCGACCACTGCGGATGGGCGGCGAGCGTGGCT
>DASWQG010000123.1:0-1759 GCA_036403775.1 Luteimonas sp. | reverse complement strand
GGCAGTTCCGCGGCCAGCGCGTCGATCGAGCGCGGCTCGGCGACATCCAGCGGCAGCACGCGCAGGTGGCCGGGATGGCGCGCCGCCAGCGCATTCAGGTCCGTCGCCTTGCCGGGATGACGCGCGGTGGCCACGACCCGGTCGCCGCGGGCGAGCAACTGCCGGACGAATTCCAGGCCCAGGCCGCGGTTGGCGCCGGTGACGAGGCAATGGCGTGCGTCCATGCGCGCAGTATGGCCCGGACCCGGGACCTCCGGGCTATTTCCGCCGCGCCCGCGGCAGGTAGGATGGGGATCCCGCTTCACGCCAGCCTCACCCTTTTCCGGTCGCACAGGAGTGCCCGCATGTCCTTCCGTCCCGTCCGCTCGATCCGTCCGCGCGCGCTGCTGCGCCAGGGCGTGCTTGCCTTCGCCCTCACCACCGCGCTGGGCGCCGGCTTCTACGCGCCGGCCGCGCTCGCCGACACCACCCAGGCCGCCGCGGCCGAGGTCTCGATTCCCTACGAGGAATTCACCCTGCCCAACGGCCTGCGCGTGATCGTGCACGAGGACCACAAGGCGCCGATCGTCGCGGTCAACATCTGGTACCACGTCGGCAGCCTCAACGAGCCGGCCGGGCGCAGCGGCTTCGCGCACCTGTTCGAGCACCTGATGTTCAACGGCTCGGAGAACCACCCGGGCGAATACTTCGAGCCGTTCGAGCAGGCCGGTGCCACCGACATGAACGGCACCACCAATTCCGACCGCACCAACTACTTCCAGAACGTGCCGACCACCGCGCTGGACATGGCGCTGTGGATGGAATCCGACCGCATGGGCCACCTGCTCGGCGCGATCGACCAGGCCACCCTCGACGAGCAGCGCGGCGTGGTGCAGAACGAGAAGCGCCAGGGCGAGAACCAGCCCTACGGCCAGCTGCGCCAGGTGACCGCCGAGACGATGTATCCGGAAGGCCACCCGTACCACCACACCACGATCGGCTCGATGAACGACCTCAACGCCGCCGCGCTCGAGGACGTGAAGACCTGGTTCCGCACCTGGTACGGCCCGAACAACGCCGTGCTCGTGCTGGCCGGCGACATCGACGTCGAGACCGCAAAGCGGAAGGTGGCGAAGTACTTCGGCGACATCCCGGCCTCGCCGACGATGCCGGTGCCCAGCGCGCAGGTCCCGGTGCTGCCCGAGTCCGGCCGCACCGTGCTCGAGGACAAGGTGCCGCAGGTGATGGTGCGGCGCATGTGGCACGCGCCGCAGGTCGGCACCCGCGAGGCCGACCTGCTCGACCTGTTCTCCCAGGTGCTGGGCGGCAGCGCCAGCTCGCGCCTGGACAAGCGCCTGGTGCACGAGGACAAGCTGGTGGACAGCGTCGGCACCGCGAACTGGACCTCGCAGCTCGCCGGCACCTTCTTCGTCAACGCCATGGTCAAGCAGGGCGTGGACGCGGAGAAGGTCGAGTCGGTGATCGACGAGGAACTGCGGCGCCTGCTCGCGGAGGGCCCCACGGCCGAGGAGCTGGAGCGCGCCAAGACCGTCTACCGCGCCGACTTCATCCGCGGCATCGAGCGCATCGGCGGCTTCGGCGGCAAGGCCGACGTGCTGGCCGCCTGCGAAATCTACGCCGGCACGCCCGACTGCTACCGCGACTCCCTGCGCAACGTCGCCAGCGCGACGCCGGAGGAAGTGCGCGCGGTCGCGAACAAGTGGCTGTCCAACCCCAGCCACACCTTCGTGGTCGAGCCGGGCGAGCGCACGCCGCTGGT
>DASWQG010000122.1:0-2333 GCA_036403775.1 Luteimonas sp. | reverse complement strand
CAGCGCTACCTCGCCGCCGACATCACCTACGTGCCGCCGACCACCTACGAAAGCCTGTCGCCGCTGCTCCAGGCCGAGTACCGCGTGGGCGACCTCCTGTTCTCCGGCGGCCTGCGCCACGAGCGCGCCCGCCTGGAGGTGGACGACTACCTGACCATCCCGCGCAACGGCAGCCATCTCGTGTCGGGCGGCGCGCCGGAATACACCGAGACGCTGCCGAACTTCGGCGTGGTCTGGGAAGCGACCGATGCGCTGAAGCTCTACGCCTCGTACGCCGAGGGCTACACGGTGGCCGACGTCGGGCGCGTGCTGCGCGGCATCAAGGCGGCGGGCCAGGACGTGGACGCGCTGGTCGACCTGACGCCCGTGGTCGCGGACAACCGCGAGATCGGCCTGGACTGGGACGATGGCCGCTGGCGCGCGCACGCCGCCGCGTACTGGTCGGATTCCGACCTGGGCTCGCTGCTGATCTTCGATCCCGCGACCCAGAGCTACAACGTGCAGCGACAGGCGACCTCGATCCGCGGCCTGGAGGCCAACGTCGCCTTCCGCCTGTCGGACGCCACCCGGCTCGGGCTGGCGCACGCGCGCACCGAAGGCCGCTACGACAGCGACGGCGACGACGTGCCCGACAGCGACCTGGCCGGCATCAACATCAGCCCCGACCGCACCACCGGCTTCTGGGAACAGGACTGGACGCCGCGGGTGTCCACACGCCTGCAGGGCAGCGTGTCGGCCGACCGCGAGTTCGAGTTCCGCGGCGCGCCCGCCGGCAGCTTCGACGGCTACGCGATCCTCGACCTGCAGGCGCGCATCGCCTTCGCCGCGGGCACGCTGAACCTCGGCGTCGAGAACCTGCTCGATCGCCGCTACATCAGCTACTTCTCGCAGACCACGCCCGCGGACGACGACTACAACGCCGGCCGCGGCCGCACGCTCACCGCGAGCTGGGCGATGCGCTTCTGAGCATGCGCAAGGTCCTGTCCTGGCTGCACCTGTGGGTCGGCCTCACCGCGGGCATCGCGTTCGCGGTACTGGGCCTGAGCGGCTCGGTGCTGGTCTTCCACGAGGACCTGCTGCGCTGGCAGCATCCGCAGCTGGAAAGCCATCCGCTGGAGACCCGCGGCGAGGTGGTGGCCGCGATCCTGGCGCGCGAGACGCCGCGCGGCTTGCGTTCGATCCAGTTCCCGGACGCCTCGATGCCGGCCGTCGTCGGCTTCTATGCCGACGGCCGGCGCGGCTACTTCGCCCCGGAGGACGGGCGCCTGCTGCTCTCGCGCAGTAACGATGACGACCTGCTGCTGTGGCTGCAGGACCTGCACATCCACTTCCTTGGAGGCGAGGCGGGCGAGCAGGTGGTCGGCATCGTCGGCTGGAGTGCGCTGGCCCTGCTGCTCACCGGCGTGTACCTGTGGTGGCCGAAACGCGGGATGCTCGTGCTCTCCTTGCGCTGGTTCGCCCAGCCGCCGGTGCGGCGCTGGCTGAGTTGGCACCGCAGCGCCGGCGTGCTGCTGCTGCCGGTGTTGCTGCTGCTGGTGCTGACCGGCGTCGGCATGGTCTACCACGCGGGCGCGCGCGGCTTGCTGACCGGGCTGTTCGGTGGGACGCCGGTGCCTGCCGCGCCGCTGCACCCGGCCGATGGGCCGCTGGACTGGACCGCCGTGCTCCCGCGCGCGCAGGCCGGCCTGCCGGGTGCGCACCTCACCCGCACCGCGCTGCCGGCGCCGGGCGAAGGCGTGGTGAGCTTCCGCGCGCGCATGCCGGGCGAATGGCACGTCAACGGCCGCAGCACCGTGCACGTGGACCTGGCCGGGCGCAGGGTGCTGCTGGCCCATGACGCGACGGCACAGGCCGCGGGCGCGCGCATGGCCGAGGCGATCTATCCGCTGCACATCGGCGCGGTCGGCGGGCCGCTGTTGCGTTGGCTCACGGCGCTGGCGGGCCTGGTGCCCGCGTTCCTGCTGGCGACCGGATTCCTGTTCTGGTGGCGCCGGCCGGCGAGGAAATGAACCGCGACCTGGCGGGCGGCGCGCAGGGGCGCGCGCCGCTCCTACAATGGGGGATGCGCATCGGTCCCTACCGCATCGACCCGCCGGTGATCCTCGCGCCGATGGCCGGGGTCACCGACAAGCCGTTCCGGGTGCTGTGCAAGCGCCTCGGGGCGGGACTGGCGGTCTCGGAGATGACGACCTCCGACCCGCGCTTCTGGAACACGACCAAGTCGCTGCGGCGCATGGACCACGCCGGCGAGCCGGATCCGGTCAGCGTGCAGATCGCCGGCACCGAGCCGGCGCTGCTCGCCGAGGCCGCCCGCCACAACGGCGCCCACGGCG
>DASWQG010000121.1:0-3698 GCA_036403775.1 Luteimonas sp. | reverse complement strand
CGGCTCCGGCCTCGGCACCGCCCTGCGCGGCCGCCGCGGCCGCCGCGAACAGCGCCTGGCCGGCTTCCTCCAGCGCCTTGGACTTGGCCTCGATCTGCGCCTTGTCGTCGCCCTTCATCGCGCTCTCGACGTCGGCGATCGCCGCCTCGGCGCGGCCGATGACGTCGCCGCCGACCTTGTCGCCGTTGTCCTTGATCGCGCTGCGGGTCGCATGGATCAGCGCGTCGGCGTGGTTGCGCGCCTGGACCAGCTCATGGAACTTCTTGTCCTCCTCGCGGTGCGATTCGGCGTCCTGCACCATCCGCTGGATCTCCTCCTCGGACAGGCCGGAACCGGCCTTGATCTCGACCTTCTGCTCCTTGCCGGTCTTCTTGTCCTTGGCGCTGACGTGCAGGATGCCGTTGGCGTCGATGTCGAAGGACACCTCCACCTGCGGCATGCCGCGCGGCGCGGGATCGATGCCGGTGAGGTCGAACTTGGCCAGCGACTTGTTGTAGCGGGCCTGCTCGCGCTCGCCCTGCAGCACGTGCACGGTCACCGCGGACTGGTTGTCCTCGGCGGTGCTGAAGGTCTGCGAGGCCTTGGTCGGGATCGTGGTGTTCTTCTCGATGATCTTGGTCATCACGCCGCCGAGGGTCTCGATGCCCAGCGACAGCGGGGTGACGTCGAGCAGCAGCACGTCCTTGACGTCGCCGGCGAGCACGCCGCCCTGGATCGCGGCGCCGATCGCGACCGCCTCGTCCGGGTTGACGTCCTTGCGCGGCTCCTTGCCGAAGAACTCGCCGACCGCCTGCTGCACCTTGGGCATGCGGGTCTGGCCGCCGACCAGGATCACCTCGCCGATGTCGCTGGCGCGCAGGCCGGCGTCGTTGAGCGCGGTGCGGCACGGCTCGATGGTCTTCTTGACCAGGTCGTCCACCAGCGCCTCGAGCTTGGCCCGGGTCAGCTTGATGTTCAGGTGCTTGGGGCCGCTCGCGTCCGCCGTCACGTACGGCAGGTTCACCTCGGTCTGCTGCGAGCTGGACAGCTCGATCTTGGCGCGTTCGGCCGCGTCCTTCAGGCGCTGCAGGGCGAGCGGGTCCTTGCGCAGGTCGATGCCCTGGTCCTTCTGGAACTCCTCGACGAGGTAGTCGATGACGCGCTTGTCGAAGTCCTCGCCGCCGAGGAAGGTGTCGCCGTTGGTGGACAGCACCTCGACCTGCATCTCGCCGTCCACCGACGCGATCTCGATGATCGAGACGTCGAAGGTGCCGCCGCCCAGGTCGTAGACCGCGACCTTGCGGTCGCCGCCCTTCTTGTCCATGCCGTAGGCCAGCGCGGCCGCGGTCGGCTCGTTGATGATGCGCTTGACGTCCAGGCCGGCGATGCGGCCGGCGTCCTTGGTCGCCTGGCGCTGGGAGTCGTTGAAGTACGCCGGCACGGTGATCACCGCCTCGGTCACCGTCTCGCCCAGGTAGGCTTCGGCGGTCTTCTTCATCTTCTCCAGGACCTTGGCCGAGACCTCCTGCGGCGCCATCTTGCGGCCTTCGCTGGTCGCGACCCAGGCGTCGCCGTTCTCGTGCTGCACGATCTGGTACGGCACCAGGTCGATGTCCTTCTGCACCTCGGCGTCCTGGAACTTGCGGCCGATCAGGCGCTTGACCGCGTAGAACGTGTTCTTCGGGTTGGTCACGGCCTGGCGCTTGGCCGAGGCGCCGACCAGCACTTCGCCGTCCTTGGTCCAGGCGACGATCGACGGCGTGGTGCGGTCGCCCTCGCTGTTCTCGATGACCCGGGCCTTGCCGCCCTCCATGACCGCGACGCACGAGTTGGTCGTGCCGAGGTCGATGCCGATGATCTTGCCCATCTGTTGGCTCCTTGCGAAATCTCTTGTCGGGATGGGGCGCCTGCTCCCGCGGGCGGCGGCGCCGATGTCTTCGATCTGGGGATGGCACGGGGCGCTTCAAGCGCCCGGGTTCACTCCGCCACCACCACCAGCGCGGGGCGCAGCAGGCGTTCGTTCAGGACGTAGCCCTTCTGGAACACGCGCGAGACGCGCCCGGAGTCCACGCCCTCGTCCGGCGCCATGCTCATCGCCTGGTGGCGCTCCGGGTCGAACGCGTCGCCCGGCGCCGGCGCCACCTCGCTCAGGCCGTTGGCCTCGGCGATGCGGTGCAGCTGGCGCAGCGTGAGTTCCAGGCCCGCGCGCAGGGGATCCGATTCGGACGCCGCGGCGAGCCCCGCCTCCATGCTGTCGAACAGCGGCAGCAGGTCGGTCAGGAGGCGCTCGTTGGCGAAGCGCCGCGCGGTCTCGAGCTCGCGCGCCATGCGCTTGCGCTGGTTGTCGAGGTCGGCGCGCTCGCGCAGCGAGTCGGCGCGCAGTTGCTCCAGTTCGGCGCGCAGCGCCTCCACGGGGTCGGCCTGCGTCGCCGCGGGATCCTCCGGGACCTGGTGGCCCGCATCCTGTGCGTCCGGGGGGTGGCTCGTCATCATCGCTCCGGCATTCCTTCGCGGCTGCGCCGCACCGGAAGCCGGTATGGGGGCCGGGGGGCCCGCGTTCAAGCCTCCTCAGGTCCTGAGCGCGGCCCCGAGCACGTCCGCGGCGGCCTGGACCATCGGGATCACCCGGTCGTAGGCCATCCGCGAGGGGCCGATCACCCCGAGCACGCCGAGCGGCCGGTCCCCGGCGGCGTACGAAGCGGTGACCAGCGACATGCCGGCCAGCGGCGCCAGCCCGGTCTCCTCGCCGATGAAGATGCGCACGCCGGGCGCGCGCAGGGTCCGTTCCAGCAATTGCAGGATCTCCTGCTTGCGGGCGAAGGCCTCGAACAGCTCGCGCAGGCGCTCCAGGTCCGACAGGTCCTGCACGCCCATCAGCCGGGTCTGGCCGGCCAGCAGCATGTCCTCGCTCAGGCGCTGCGCGTCGTCGCCGGCCAGCGCCTGCTCGGCCAGCTCGACGCTCTGAGAGAGCAGGCTTTCCATCTCGCTGCGCGCGGCCTTGAGCTCGCGCAGCAGGCTGGCGCGGATCTCGGCCACCGGGCGGCCGGCGAAATGCTGGTTGAGGTAGTTGGCCACCCGCTCCAGCTCGTCCGCTGCGTACGCGCGGCGGGTCGCGAGGATGCGGTTCTGCACGTCGTTGTCGGCGAACACGATGATCGCCATGACCCGGCCCTCGCCCTTGGGACCGGCGTCCAGCGGCAGGAAGTCGATGTGGCGGAAGGCGAACTGCTCGCGCCGCGGCACGCTGACCACGCCGACGAAGTGGCTCATCGCCGACAGCAGCTCCGAGGCGTTGCCGAGCAGGGCCTGGGTCCCCGAGCCGCTGGGCAGCTCCTGGCGGAGCCGGGCCAGTTCCGCCTCGGGCAGCGGGCGCGGCTGCAGCAGGCTGTCCACGAACACGCGGTAGCCCTGCGGCGTGGGCACCCGGCCCGCGGACGCGTGCGGCGAACTGAGCAGGCCCACTTCCTCCAGGTCGGCGAGGATGTTGCGGATGGTCGCCGGGCTGACGTCCAGCCCGGCATGGCGGGCCAGGGTCTGCGACCCCACCGGCGCGCCATCGCGGATGTAGCGCGCGATCAGGGTGCGCAGCAGTTGCCGCGATCGCGGGTCGAGGGTGTCGTTGCCTGGCGGTAGCCGTGCCATGCGACCGATATAAGCGCGCGGTGGCGGCGACGCAAGCGCCGCTACAATCCGCCGATGCTCAGCCGCCTCGCCATCCG
>DASWQG010000120.1:0-6692 GCA_036403775.1 Luteimonas sp. | reverse complement strand
GCGAGGCCGTGCGCAGCGGCCGCGACCAGGAGGGCAGCGCATTCTCGAGCTCCGCCCGCCCCGACCCGGTCTGGGACAACGTGCCCGAGGATTCGAACTGGCATCCGGGGCCGCCGCATCGCCAGGGTTGATAGGATCGGGTTGCCGCGCCGCGCGCGCTTCCAACGGGTCGCTCCCATGCGCTTGACCGCGCTCCTGATGTGCCTGGCCGTCCTGCCCGCCTGCGGCGCCGAACCGGCGGCGACGGGGAAGGCCACGTCGACGGCGGATGCAACGACGCAGGCCGCGGCGCCCGCGACCGCGGCCGGCGCCCGCGTCGAGACCGTCGCCAGCGGCCTCGAGCATCCGTGGTCGGTGGCATTGCTGCCCGACGGCGGCTTCCTGGTCACCGAGCGGCCGGGACGCCTGCGCCGCGTGTCGGCGGACGGTGTCGTCTCCGATCCGCTCGCCGGCGCGCCGCGGGTGTGGGCGCAGGGCCAGGGCGGCCTGCTCGATGTCGCCCTGGCGCCGGACTTCGCCCAGTCACGGCGGATCTGGCTGACCTATGCCGAACCCGGACCGGACGGCACCGCGGGGACTGCCGCCGCGACCGCCACCCTCGGCGACGCGGGCCTGTCCGACCTGCGGGTCGTGTATCGGCAGGCGCCGAAGCTGCACGGCCCCAACCATTTCGGCTCACGCCTCGCCTTCGATCGCGACGGCCACGTCTTCATCAGCCAGGGCGAGCGCAACGACAAGCCGCTGGCGCAGCAACTGGACAAGCTGCAGGGCAAGCTGGTGCGCTTGCGGCTGGACGGCAGCGTGCCCGCGGACAACCCCTTCGTCGGACGGGCTGGCGCGCGGCCGGAGATCTACAGCTACGGCCACCGCAACAGCCAGGGGCTGGCGGTGGATCCGCTCACCGGCGTGCTCTGGGAAAGCGAGCACGGGCCGCGCGGCGGCGACGAGCTCAACCTGCCCGAGGCGGGCGCCAACTACGGCTGGCCGGTGACCAGCCACGGCATGGATTACGGGACCGGCGAGCCTTATCCGGAAACCATCGGCACCGACGCGCCGGGCATCGAGCCGCCCTACCACGTGTGGCCGAAGTCGCCGGGGCTGAGCGGCATGGCCTTCCTGCGCGACCAGCCCGATTCGCCCTGGAACGACAGCCTGTTCCTCGGGGCGCTGGCCGACCGCAACCTCATCCGGCTGACGCTGGAGGGCAACGACATCGTCGCCGAGGAGCGTCTGCTGCAGGACCTGGGCGAGCGCATCCGCGACGTGCGCGTGGGCGCGGACGGCGCGGTCTACGTGCTGACCGATGCGGGGGACGGGAAACTGCTGCGGTTGCGGCCGAAGCAGTAACCTGTGCCATCGCGGCTCCGCCGCTCCCACAAGGAAGGGTTCCCACCATGGCCAACGGCGCGCGGCTGGCGGTACTGATCGACGCGGACAACAGCAATCCCGGGCGCCTGCCGCAGCTGATGGCGGAAATCGCCAAGTACGGCAACGCCAGCGTGCGCCGCGCCTACGGCAACTGGACCTCGGGCCACCTGGGCGGCTGGAAGAACGGGCTGCTGACCCATTCGGTCACCCCGATCCAGCAGTTCAACTACACCACGGGCAAGAACGCCACCGACAGCGCGCTGATCATCGACGCGATGGACCTGATGTACAGCGGCCACCTCGACGGCTTCTGCATCGTCTCCAGCGACAGCGACTTCACCCGCCTGGCCGCGCGCATCCGCGAGCAGGGCATGACCGTCTATGGCTTCGGCGAGCGCAAGACGCCGCAGGCCTTCGTCGCCGCCTGCGACAAGTTCATCTACACCGAGAACCTGGGCGTGGACGAGGAAGAAGACGCCGCGGCGGAGGGCAAGGGCGGCGGGCGCAAGCCGGCGCAGAAGAAGCCGCTCAAGCGCGACCGCAAGCTCGACGCGCTGCTGCGCGAGGCGGTGGATTCGGCCTCCGACGACAACGGCTGGGCCACGCTCGGCGCGGTCGGCAACAACCTCAGCCGGCTGGCGCCCGACTTCGACTCGCGCAGCTGGGGCTTCCGCAAGCTCAAGGACCTCGTCGCCGCCCACCCCGGCTACACCCTCGAGGAACGCACCCCACCCGGCGGCGGCAGCCCCAACCTCCTCGTCCGCCCGAAGAAATAGTTTTTGCCACGGATGAGCACGGATGACACGGATGCAACCAGGGCATGGAAGAGCCTATTCGTGTAGATCCGTGTTCATCCGTGGCTAAAAAAGTTGCTCCTGGGCGGGCGGGTAGATGAGGACGTCGGCGGGGCCGAGGACGGCGGCGGGGTTGAGTTCGTGGGTTTGCAGCTTGCCGGGCGCCATGATGTGCAGGACGTTCCAGCCGCGGGCGGTGAAGTCGTCGGCGATCAGGCGGCGGTGGCAGCGCCACCACACGGCTTCGGCGCACATCACCGCCGTGCGGTCGCGCAGCGCCTGTTCCATCAGCCGCTCGCGCGCCAGCGCGAACTCCCTGCTGGCCATGTAGTCGGCGTAGCCGCGGAAGGCCTCCACCCGCCACGCGCCGTTCGGGCTGTCGTCGTCCGGCTTGCGGCGGCCGCCGAACTCGGGCATCGGCAGGTACCCGATCGCCTCGGCCGCCAGCGCCGGCCCCATCGCGTCCGGCGAATATTGCGGGTTGCGGCGCGACCCGGCGAAGCGGCGGACATCCACCAGGCAGCCGATCGCGTTCTCGTGCAGCAGCCTCGAGAATTCCTCCCACGGGCGGGTCGAATGGCCGATGGTGTACAGCGTCCCGGGCATCCCCCGATGATGCCGCCGCGGGCATGAAATTGCCTTGACGGCGCCGTGGCTAGGCTGTGGGCATCGCCGCCCCATCGCGGCCCCCGCGCCCAGGATCGTGCCATGACAGAGACCAGCAGCGGCCTCGCCCGCACCGCGCAGATCCTGCGCTTCCTGCTGAAATACCGCAGCGCCGGCGTGTTCACCGGCCTGGACCTGGAGGCGGCCGGCCCGCCTTCCGAGCCCCTGCCCACCGAGGGCAAGCCCGAGGAATTCGTCAACGACCTGGAGGCGCTGGGCCCGACCTTCGTCAAGATCGGCCAGGCCCTGTCCACCCGGCCGGACATGGTGCCGGCGCCCTACATCGCCGCGCTGGAGCGGATGCAGGACGACGTCGCCCCGATCCATTTCAGCGAAGTGCGCCAGGTGGTGGAGGAATGCCTGGGAGCGCCGCTGGAAACCCTGTTCGAGAGCTTCGACCCGCGCCCGCTGGGCTGCGCTTCGCTGGCGCAGGTGCACCGCGCGCGCCTGCACGACGGCTGCCCGGTGGCGGTGAAGGTGCAGCGCCCCGGCGTGCTGGAGCAGGTGCGCGCCGACCTCGACGCGATCGCCAGCCTCGCCGGGCGCGCCGACAAGCTCACCGAGCTCGGCCGCCGCGTGCACTTCGCCGACTGGGTGCACGAGTTCCGCAAGACCCTGCTGGCCGAGCTCGACTACCGCACCGAGGCGGAGAACCTGGAGCGCTTCGGCGAGCACCTGCGCGACTATCCGGAGCTGATCGTGCCGGCGCCCTACTGGGACCTCACCGCGACCCGCGTGCTGACGATGGAGCTGGTCGAAGGCACCAAGGTCACCGACCTGACCGACGAGCAGCGCGATTGCGCGCGCACCGACGAACTGGCCGAGGCGCTGCTGCGCGGCTACCTGGACCAGGTGTTCGTGCACGGCGAGATCCACGCCGATCCGCACCCGGGCAACCTGCTGGTCACCCCCGACGGCCAGCTCGCGCTGTTCGACCTGGGCATGATCGCGCACGTGCCGCCCAAGCAGCGCGAACGCCTGCTCAAGCTGCTGTTCGCGGCGGTGGACGGCCGCGGCGAGGAAGTGGCGAACGAGACGATCGCCATGGGCACGCGCCTGGAGTGCTTCGACGAGGAGCGCTTCATGCGCGAGGTCGGCCAGTCGGTGGCCCGCTACGCCGCGCACTCGCGCTCGCCGATGCAGTCCGAGGGCCGGCTGATGCTGGACCTGGTGACGATGTCCACCGCCTGCGGCCTGCGCACGCCGCCGGAACTGAGCCTGCTGGGCAAGACGCTGCTCAACCTGGAACAGGTCTCCGACGCGCTGGACCCGCGGATGGACGCCAAGTGCGTGGTCGAGGACCACCTGGACCACGTGATGGGCGAGCGACTCAAGCGCTCGTTGTCGCCCTCCAACATCGCCAGCGAGCTGATCGAGGTGCAGGCGCTGCTGCGCGAGGCGCCGCGCAAGGTCTCGGACGTGCTGTCGCTGCTGGCGGAGAACCGGATGCAGGTGCGCGTGGACGGCATCGCCGACTCGCCGATCATGGAAAGCCTGCAGAAGATCGCCAACCGGATCGCCGCGGGGCTGGTCACCGCGGCGCTGATCGTCGCCTCGGCGATGATGATGGACGTGGACTCGGGCTGGCAGCTCGGCGGCTACCCGGTGATCGCGCTGTTCCTGTTCCTGGTCGGCGCCGCGCTGGGGATCATGATCGTGCTCAGCGCGCTGTTCGGCGATCGCAGGGCGCGCCCGCGCGAGGAACGCGGCCCGCGCTGACCGCGGGGGTCAGACGGTGGCGCGGAACTCGCCCTTGGCGGCCGCGCCGCGGTTGAGGCAATCGGTCCAGGCGCACTTCACGAACCAGCGCGCCTCGCACCAGGACATCTCGTGCTCCCCGCTCTCCCAGGTGCTTTCCAGCAACGGTTCCAGCTGCTCCCAGGTCTGGTCGAACCAGGTGTCCATGGCCTGGCTGGCCAGTTCGATGCAGAACAGCTGGTCGCGCGTGCGCTGGTCCAGGGTGTCCTGCGGCGTCCGCCTTGGACTCGCGGTGCTTGTACTCGCCATGGGGCCCCTCCTGGTCGTTTCCTCCGGGTCTTGATTGTGGTCGTGGCGCCGTTGCCCGGCCGTGAAGCTAAAATGGGCCTTTCCCCCTGCAATTCCCCGCATGTCCTCTGCCTTCGGCACCGAAACCGTGCTGGACGTCCGCCACTGGACGGACGACTACTTCAGTTTCACCACCACCCGGGATCCCGGCTTCCGCTTCGACAGCGGCCAGTTCGTGATGCTCGGGCTGGAGGTCGCGCAGCCCGACGGCACGACGAAGCCGCTGCTGCGCGCCTATTCGATCGCCAGCGCGAGCTGGGAGGAGCACCTGGAGTTCTTCAGCATCAAGGTGCCCGACGGCCCGCTGACCTCGCGCCTGCAGCACGTGAAGCCGGGCGACCCGGTGCTGGTCGGGCGCAAGCCCACGGGAACGCTGCTGGTCCACGACCTGCATCCGGGCCGCAACCTCTACCTGCTGGGCACCGGCACGGGATTCGCGCCGTGGCTGTCGATCATCAAGGACCCGGCCACCTACGAGCGCTTCGAGCACGTGGTGCTGTGCCACGGCGTGCGCCGCGTCGCGGACCTGTGCTACCGCGAGGACATCGAGCGGGTGCTGCCGCAACATGAGTTCCTCGGCGAACTCGTGCGCGGGCGCCTGCACTACTACCCGGCGGTGACGCGCGAGGACTTCGTGCACAACGGCCAGCGCCACCGCGGCCGCCTCACCGACCTGCTGGCCAGCGGGCAGATGGCCAGCGACCTGGGCCTGCCGCCGCTGGACCCGGACCACGACCGCGCGATGCTGTGCGGCAGCCCGGCGATGCTCGCCGACTTCCGCGCCCTCCTCGACGGCCGCGGCTTCACCGCCTCCCCGCGCATCGGCACCCCCGGCCACTACGTCTTCGAGCGCGCCTTCGTCGAGAAATAAAGCGATGTTTGGCCACGGATGAACACGGATAAACACGGATAGGGCAAAGCAGGAGTGGTTCTGCTTTTTGATCCGTGTCATCCGTGTTCATCCGTGGCAAAAAGCTCTTTCTGCTGAGACATCTCCTGAGGTGAGACGGGCAACTGGTTGAATCCGTTGCGGGTGCGTTGGCATGCCTGCAAAGGTAATAAAATCAGTACCATGGACGAATTGACCGAGCGGCAACGGGCGATCCTGGACTTCGTGCGCGGGCGGATCGAGGCGGAGGGGTTGCCGCCGACGTGGGCGGAGATCACCGCCGCTTTCGGGTTCCGGCAGACCCGCGCCGCGCAGAAGCACCTGCAGGCGATCGCGGCGAAGGGCTACCTGACGCTGCTGCCGGGGAAGGCGCGGGGAATCCGGTTGCCGGACGGCAGGCGCGGCTTGCGCCGCTCCCACGGTGAAGAGGCGTCGCTCCTGCTGCCGGTGCTCGGCCGCGTCGCCGCCGGCGCGCCGATCGGCGCCGACGCGGGCGGCGACGCCGGCGTGGAGCGCGTGCTCGGTTTCGACCCCGCGCTGTTCTCGCCGCGGCCCGACTACCTGCTGCGCGTGCGCGGCGACTCGATGCGCGAGGAAGGCATCCTCGATGGCGACCTGGTCGCCGTGCAGCGCCGCGCCGACGCGCGCAACGGCCAGGTGGTGGTGGCGCGGCTGGACGAGGAACTCACCATCAAGCGCCTGGAACTGGCGCGCGGGCGCGTGCGGCTGCTGCCGCGCAACCCGGACTACGCCCCGATCGAGGTCCGGCCCGGGCAGGACTTCGCCATCGAAGGGCTCTACTGCGGACTGGTGCGCGCATAGCCCATGGGCCAGGTCGTCGCCCTCGACACGCTGCTCAGCGAACGCCGGGTCTGGCGCGGCCAGCCGCTGGCGCGGCCGCGCGCGCGCCAGCCGACCGGGCACGTCGC
>DASWQG010000119.1:0-2710 GCA_036403775.1 Luteimonas sp. | reverse complement strand
GGCATGCCGTCCACCATCGGCGTCCAGAACACGCCCGGGGCGATGGTCATCACGCGCACGCCGATGCGGCCGAACTCGCGGGCCATCGGCAGGGTCATGCCGACCACGCCGCCCTTGGAGGCCGAGTACGCGGCCTGCCCGATCTGCCCCTCGTAGGCGGCGACGGACGCGGTGTTGACGATCACGCCGCGCTCGCCGTCCACGCCCGGCGCGTTGTCCTGCATGCGCGCCGCGGCCGCCTTGGCCACGTTGAAGCTGCCGACCAGGTTGACCATCACCGTGGACTGGAACTGCGACAGCGGCATCGGGCCGTCCTTGCCGAGCACGCGCCCGGCGCCCAGGATGCCGGCGCAGTTCACCACCACGTTGAGGCCGCTCATCGCCTCGCGCGCGGCGGCGACGTTGGCGACGACGCCGGCCTCGTCGGTGACGTCGGTGCGGAAGAAGCGGGCGTTGGCCTCGCCCAGTTCCCCCACGGCGGCGGCGCCCTTGTCGTCGTTGACGTCGAACAGCGCGACCTTGCCGCCGTGGGCGACCAGGTGGCGGGCCACGGCCAGGCCGAGGCCGGACACGCCGCCGGTGATGATGGCGCGGGAATCGGAAAGCTGCATGGGGGGTCCCTGGAACCGGAAACCCGCGATTTTACAGGTCCTTCAGGTAGAAGGTATTGCAGCCGCCGTGGCCGGTGGCGCCCATCGGCGCGTCGATCCGGCGGAAGCCGCTGCGCTCGTAGAGCTTCATCGCCGCGTCCATCCCGGACAGGGTTTCCAGGTAGCACTGCCGGAAGCCGAAGGCGCGGGCGGCCTCCAGGCAGCGCGCCATCATCGCGGCGCCCGCGCCCAGGCCGCGGGCCTCGGGCAGGAAGTACATCGTGCGCAGCTCGCAGGTGTCGTGTGGGCCGCCCTCCAGCGGCGCCACGCCGCCGCCGCCGAGCACCACGCCCTCGCGCTCGACCACGAAGTAGGCGTTGCGCGGCGCGGAATACGCGCGGCTCATCCAGTCCACTTCCGGGTCGTTGATGGCGAAGCCGCAGCCGGTGGCGCCGAATTCGGGCATGACGGTGCGGATGATCGCGGCCATGCGCGCGTCGTCCTCCGCGCGGATCGGCCGGATCGACCAGGTTGGGCTCATCGTGGATTCCTCAGGCGGTCAGCGCGATCGCAGGCTGCTTCAGCCGCAGCGCGAATTCCCCGGGCGCCAGGCCGGGCGCGAACAGGAAGCCCTGTCCGACCGGCACGCCCAGCTCCAGCAGGAACGCGCGCTGCGCCTCGGTCTCCACGCCTTCGGCCACCAGCCCCAGGCCCAGGCTCCGGGCGATGCCGGAGACGGCCTGGCAGACGGCGACGTCGGACTGGTTCCCCGGCACGCCATGCACGAACATCTGGCTCAGTTTAAGCCCATGGATGGGCAGGCGGCGCAGGTAGTTGAGCGCGCTGTAGCCTTCGCCGAAGTCGTCGATGGTCAGCGTCACCCCCATCTCGCGCAGCGCGGCGAAGGTGCGCTGCGTGTCCGGCGCGTCCTCGATCAGCACCCGCTCGGTGAACTCCAGCTCCAGCGCCGAGCCGGGCAGCTCGAAGTCGGCGAGGAGCCTGCGCACGGTGTTGGCCAGGTCCTCGCCGAGGAACTGGCGGTAGGAGACGTTCACCGCCAGGCGCACGGTGCCCAGGCCGTCGTCGCGCCACTGCCGCACCTGCCGGCAGGCCTCGCGCAGCACCCAGCTGCCGATGCGGACGATGTCGCCGGTGACCTCGGCGTGGGAGATGAAGTGGTCCGGGCGCATCTCGCCCAGCAGCGGGTTCTCCCAGCGGATCAGCGCCTCGGCGCCGACGATGCGGCCGCTGGCCAGCGCCACCTGCGGCTGGTAGACGAGGTGGAACTCGCTGTTCTCGGCGGCCTTGCGCAGGTGCGTCTCCAGGCGCAGCCGTTCCTGCTGCGACTGCGCCAGCGCCGGGTTGTACTGCTGCCAGCCGTTGCGGATGCGGCGCTTGGAGTCGTACATCGCCGCGTCGGCGTTCTGCACCAGCGCCTGCACGGCGACGCCGTCCTGCGGCGACTGCGCGATGCCGATGCTGGCGGTGATCGTGAACTCCTCCTTGTCGAAGCGGAAGCTGTCGCCGAAGGCGTCGAGGATGGCGTCGGCGATGCGCCCCGGCCGCGCCGGGTCGTCGCCGATCGTGCACACCACCAGGAACTCGTCGCCGCCGAAGCGCGCGATCAACCCCTGGTCGTCCACAGCGTCGGCGATGCGCCGCGCGGCGGTGACCAGCAGCGCGTCGCCGGCGGCGTGGCCGAGCACGTCGTTGACCACCTTGAAGCGGTCCAGGTCGATGTACAGCCCCGCGACCTGGCCCAGCGCCGGGTCGTCCAGCCAGGCCTGCAGCTCGCCCAGGATCGCGTCGCGGTTGAGCAGGCCGGTCAGCGGATCGGTGCGGGCCTGCACGCGCAGCGCTTCCTCGGCCTGCTTGCGCTCGGTGATGTCCTGCACGGTGCCGGTGAGGTGGCTGGCCAGCGGATCGCCGGTCTCGGCTTCGCCGATGGTGCGGACCCAGAACGCCTCGCCGTGGCGCACGCCGCGCAGCTCCAGGTCGAACGGCTCGCCGTGGTCGCGCAGCCGCTCGATGCCGGCCTGCAGGCGCTTGCGGTCGTTGGCTTCCAGCACCTCGAGCAGCGGACCGATCGTGCGCGGCGGCTGGTCGAGGCCGAAGATCCG